>DATKKE010000039.1:0-21613 GCA_035543455.1 Methanoregulaceae archaeon | reverse complement strand
TGCCTCGATGGTCTGGGGCTGGAACCCCTGGTTGATATCGACGACGACGATTGCCATGTCCGCGAGGGCGCCGCCCCGGGCCCTGAGGGTGGTGAAAGCCTGGTGGCCGGGGGTATCGATAAAAAGGAGCCCTGGAACGTTGGTATCGAGTTTTCCCATGGTCATGCTCATTGCGCGGATAGCATCGATAGGGACCAGGGTCGCGCCGATATGCTGGGTGATTGCCCCGACTTCGGTTTTCACTACCGCAGACCCCCTGATCCTGTCAAGGAGGGAGGTCTTCCCATGGTCGACATGCCCGAGTACGCAAACGATCGGCGTCCTGATCTTCTGTTTTATTGTCAAATCCACCACCTTCCCAAAGTGACCGATAGCAGGGTTGTGATTGATCAGAACTTCGATGACAGCCAGGGAACGCAGATGCTCAGTATCCCCGGCACCTTACTCATCTATGGACAATAATCCATCACTCACTGGTTATGTAATAGCGCATTTCAATTATTAAAGAGTCACATTTTGTGCGTATGGGCACGTGTCCGGGGAGGCGTCGGTATCCGGGGCGTACCCGCATCAGAAACCGTTTTCGGCCTGAATCAAACAGTTACCTTAATGAATTCAGGTTACAAAGATAAGAGGGATATTTTGCCAGGGTGGGGTAGCTGGTTATCCTAGGGGACTGTGGATCCCCCGATCCGGGTTCGAGTCTCGGCCCTGGCCTACTTACTACTCATTTAAGGCTATTATTCTCTTTGGGCTGTATCCGGGCGTATTTCTGCAAACGGTATCGGGGTCACATAGTAAGGCCCGGAATACAGGGACCCGGAAAAAACAGTTTTTTACCTTCATGTAAAACCATTCCCATTCAAAATCGGATAACATCAAAAAAAGGGTTCCTGAACTAAGGAATGGCGACCCGATACGATGAAACGTACGATCCTGATGATACCGCTCCTTCAGGGATCGGGAACGATATTTCCTGATTCAGTTTCTCTGGAATCCGATTTTTGCGGATTTACATTCAGGACACAATACCGTCTCGAAAACAGGATTGAGACGGTCGCGGATTTTATAGTTCTGTGTTGGCACCGATCCCTGCCACGAATGTCCGCACTTCCAGCAATAATAGGACCTTTTTTGGTTTTGTTCATTCATATGTCTCATTATAGGTGCCCTGAGGTGAAGATAGCAGGGGATGGATACCTTCCGTTATCCGGTGCCATGCACTGACTTTTTCAGAAAACCGCATCCTTGCGTTGGCCGGACTTGTCGACGGGAGTATCACAATGGTGATTCCCTGGAACCCTGCGGGCCACGTCTTCCTGAGATACCTGCCGGCAGTACTCCCGTTCAATCCGATCGTCCCGATCGATTTATAGCGGTCCAATACGGCCGGAATGTCATTGACATGGGCATTCCTAATCCGGCTGTCCAGTGCGCCGTCCCGTTCACACGACCCGATGACGTCCCAGAGCACGATGCCCGCGGATCCAATCCTGGAGATCCTCTCCTCATAAGGCAGGGATCCGGGTATTCCCAGCAGGCATTCCATGATCTCCCAGAACCGGTTCTTCGGGTTCCCATAATACTCTCCTGCATTGAGAGACAGGGGCGATGGAAAACTTCCGAGTATCATTACCCGTGGATCGGTTCCGAACACGGGAGGCAGGCCCTGGTGCATATTCATGGCGACATGTTCCGCTCTCTGTCTAAGATGACAAAGTTTTAATAATGCGCTATACTACTGCTCTTCACCAGAGGAGGGATAATGGTTCATCAGAACGAGGCATTGGATAATAAAGTCCCGATTTTTGTCGAAAAAACCGGGCGTGTGGAGCTTCTCGACCGGATTGTGAAAAGTGATGAGGAATGGCAGAAGCTGCTCACAAAAGATCAGTTCGAAGTAGCAAGAAAAAAAGGTACCGAACCTCCATTCGCAAACAAATATTACGATTTCCATGAAAAAGGGACCTATACATGCATTTGTTGCGAGACCGATCTCTTCTCCTCGGACGCAAAATTCAGGTCCGGAACGGGTTGGCCGAGTTTCTTTGCACCGATCTCTGAACTCAATGTCAGGACCGAGACGGACAGGTCCCTTGGGATGGTAAGGTCAGAAGTACTTTGCACACGTTGCGGTGCCCACCTCGGGCATGTATTCGATGACGGCCCGCCCCCGACCCATAAACGATACTGTATGAATTCAGCTTCCCTGAAATTTGTCAGACGCTGATGGATCATCCGATTCCCGGCTTCGTGAATTGGGCTGTCCCTGGTTTTGTCAGGCTTTTTTTTATTCCGGAATGGAGTGGATGTGTTCCTCCTTCATATAGAGGAACACGAGGAGAAACGGGGCAAAAATATATACGATGGTACTCATCGGCATGAAAAGGAATGTCATGACGATCGCAACCGCCGATAACCCGGGGACAATAAGTGCTCTTTGTTTCCCGTTCCTTACCTGTTCGGGACTCGTCACCGTGTCGATCAGGTGGCGGTTGGCGGTCGCATAACTCCATTGCCAGTAAACAAATAATCCTGTTACGAACAAGTTGGACTCGAATACGATGTGGGCGAGGGTGGAGTTGGGGTAATCACCGATTAACGAGGTTGAAAACGGTATCAGCGCAACGAACAGGAGCGTAAGAATGTTTATCCACAGGAGTTTAAGATCGACCGAACGGACTTTATGAAACTGGGTGTGGTGGATGTACCAAAATACTGCAATTATCACGAAAGCAAGGATGTAGTGGATGAGATCCGGATATACATCGTGGAGCACCTGGTAAGCACTGGTCGCATTGAATTCCTCCTGGACCTGCGGGATATTGATGCCTGTGACGAGAAGGGTCATCGAAAAAGCAAAAATTCCATCGGTAAGAGTTTCAATCCGGTTTTTTCCAAACCCGATGTTTCTTGAGGTCTCATCTGTCCCGTCGATATTCACCGCCTCCTGTCCTGTCCCCTGGATACTCCGTGGGGATCATGTCTATAGACCGTTATCATCCGATAACGTACCATTGTTTCCACCCGACTTCACTCTTTCTCCAGATACGGGACATTATTCCCGGTACATCGGCATATACCGGATTTCAACCGGTTACCTTTAATATCCGGACTGTTAGACAGTTTAGCGGAATTTCAGGTTTATACCATGAAGCGAAAATTATGCCCTTTTGATAAGGCCGAGTGTGCAGGTGAATTATGCATGGCATTTGGTGAAGATAGTCGTTGTGGTCTTGTCTGTGGTCAAAATCCGGGTACGCTATCTTCCGGTGAATCAAAAACCAAAATTCTTCCCAAAAAAAAGCCCGATTCGGGCAGGAAAGAAGCAGGTGAAAGAAAATCAAAGTATCATGCAGAGTTATTCGACTGACTGGATGACTTCCGGTGTCTCCCGGAAGACATTCCGGGTCAGAGAAGCTCCCCGATATAATCAATGACGGTTTTTAAGGCCTTTAAACGGGAATGATACTTGTCATTCGATTCGATAATAGTCCACGGGGCATACGAGGTATTCGTTTTATTGATCATATCCTCTCGTGCTTCACGATACTGGTCCCATTGTTCCCTGTTCCTCCAGTCATCTCCTGTCATTTTCCATTGTTTATTTGAGTCCTCCTCACGCTGGCGGAACCTTTTCAGTTGTTCATCCTTATCGATTTCGAGCCAGAATTTTATTATTCCGCCTCCATATTCCCTGAAAATCTCCTCGGTTTCATTAATTTCGCGGTATGCCCGTTTCCATTCGTCATCACGACAGTAGTTCTCCACCCTTTCGACGAGGACACGCCCGTACCAGCTCCTGTCAAAGACCGTAATGTGCCCTGATTTCGGAAATCTCATGTAAAAACGCCAGAGATAGTGATGGGCAAGCTCGTAATCGTTCGGACAGGAAACCGGGACCACCTCATAGCCCCTGGGATTCATATTGCCGATCAGCCGCAGGATGTTGCCCCCTTTTCCTGCAGCATCCCAGCCTTCGTATACAATAATAAGCGGAATTTTTCGTTTATACAGGAGATACTGGGCCTCCCGGACCTTGTCCTGGTATTCCTTCAGGAGGGGTGTGTATTCTGCCTTGGATATCGATATATCCGGGTCAGGATTAATGCCGGTATTCTTTTTTTTCGAATTTTCCCCGTTTTTATCGTAATTGGGTTTTGGCATGTCCTTGCCATCGAGCCGTCGCTGAAGGGCTCTTGTAATGGCAGTAAGAACGGTAATCGTTGCATAATCAGAGTCAATGGCCTCTACGATCTTCCAAGATGCATAGGGGGTATCTGTTTCTTCGATAAACTGTTCGATAACAGGGCGATAGAGGTCATACTGGTTATGGAAGTCCCAGTCACCTTTCGTGATCATCCACGAGGTAAGTTTATCTTTCTCGCGATCGAGGAGCCGTTTCCTTTGTTCCTCCTTGCTGATATGGAGAAAAAATTTGAGGAGCACAACGCCGTCGTCCCCGAGCTGCCGTTCAAAAACCCGGATCGATGATGTCGAGTTTCTTACCGACTGTTTTAAATCAATCCCGGATAGTTCCTCGGCAAGAGCTCGGCTGTACCAGCTCCTCGCAAATATTGCGATTCTTCCCTTTTCAGGAGTCTTGATAAAAAAACGCCAGAGCAGGTGGTGGGCCTGTTCGATGTCGGTGGGCTTTCCGGTTGCATGAAGATCAAAACCACGTGGATCAATCGCGCGAACAATCTCCCCTGTCACATGGGTTATTCCCGAGGCATTCCATCCCTCGATAACAATAACGACCGGGATACCCTGGTCACGGCAGGCACGCTGGAGCCTCCCCAGATTTTCCCGGAGATCGGGAATCATCTTTTCAAAGGCCTTTTTATCTATTTTCTTGTCCAGATCGCACCGTTCAAACATCCCGGTCCACCATCCGTATCAGATAATCACGAACACAATAGACTTACTATCAGGGTTATATTGATGTTGTCATTTTGGTTCCTGCCGGTGCCCGGATAACCTGAAAAATCCATTCCTCTCCGGTGCGGTACGATCGGTACGATTGGAATGTGCATGTTTCCACGGTCCGGCCCGGATGCCCGGGAAAAATTTCCGGAACTATTGAAACAAATAAGAGTCAGCAATGGAATTACACCTATATGAATACAGATGACGGAAACGCTGAATGCTAAAACGAAGAGATCTGCCCTGCTCGATCTGTACAGGACCAAATCCTCGCTTCACGGAAAATTCTTCAGGGCGTACCGGGTATGGAAAGAGGCCATTCAAAACAATAAATGGCGGTAGGTAGCCGGACTATGGGTAAAAGTACTCGTCCGACAGTATTCAGCCAAGCCCCCCACGTACCGTAACAACTAAATGTTTATATCGTCAGCCCTCTCAACCGCATGTGAGGCGATAATCAGATGTGTTCTGTCGGAGGGCCCATGGATATCGACATCCCACCGGAACGGGTCAACGCTAAGAATTACCGTTGCAGGGAATGTGGCGAACAATTCAAAGGCATTGGAAAAAAACCGATCTGCCCGAGCTGCCAGTCTGAAGATGTTGAGGAGACCTGAATCCGGTAATTATTTTTTATACAGATTATTAATGTCAGCCTGCAATCGTATCCTGCGGTCCATACAAACCCGGCACAGGGGCTGATTGCTTTTAAACACAATTTTATTGTTACTATATATCGGTTATTTCTGGAGGGTTTGCAATTGCACGGCTGAACACGAGCCGCCATTCCGTGCCCCTGATCCCCACGGTTGTCCAGACAATATGCTTTGTAACCGTGTTTCCCGGGACATCGGTAAACGTGTCAGTCATGGTTCCCTGCCATTCAGTGGTGATGGTACCGGACAGGTGGGCAAGCTCGGGATACTTCATTAAACCCGGGTCATTAACAATATTTTTTCCAGCCGGTTCACCGTCCGATGAATAGAGGAGCGTTCCGTCTCTCTGCACAACCCACGTATCCCATGGTACTTCCCCCTCCTGTTTCGTCAGGTCCCGTTCAAGGAGGGAACCGGGACTGATGAGGAGTGTTGTGATTCCAATGAACTTCCCGCCGGGTGAGAATACAGGGGAGGCGATATCTACTGCCGGGAACCCTTCAACGGTCATGAACAGGTCGCTCATAACCGGGACCCTCTGTTCGTATAATCGTCTAATATGAGTCTGGTTATAAATATTGGCTCCAATAACGGACTTATACCGGTCCGGCCTGATCGCAACAATCGTTCCGTTCAGATCTGCGGTAATGGCATCGATCGCGGCAGGACCCGAACTGCTCATACCGGATAGAATCCCAATCGCCTGGTCACCATCCGGTCCACTGCGACCGATCCCGATGGCGCCGGTCGTGACGATGCTGTCAATTCCTGACAAATCTTCCTGGATAGTTCCCTGTGCGACGCCAAGCGCATTTACCATGTCGCAATCGGTGCTAATCTCATCGGTACTTTTTTCTGTGTCCATAGCCATTTCCCCAATAACGAGGAGGCCCAAAAAGAGTACGAGGGCTATGATCCCCAGTGCCACGGTTGCTCTCCTGTAATCCCGAATATCCGTTTTGATCACGTACCGAATAGTTGTATACCTGATCTCAAGAATAAAGCGGTTTATCATCACAGAAGAAGCCGGTTTTTTGAAGGGAGATAATTTATCAAAACCCGGGATACAGATATTACTACTGTGTCTGCCGATTCGCCTGGTACCGACCGTTATATCCTGTACCTTTTTGCAGCCATCGCATTCGGGGCCCTGATCGTATTCTGGCAGTTCCTCGATGCACTGGCGTTTTCCGTTACCATTGCCGTCGTTATGATGCCGGTTCACCGACGGGTTTCCCAAAAAATTGGAAAACGCCTTTCTGCTGCATTGATAACGGTTCTTGCATTCCTGGTCTTCATTGGGGTGATCGCCTTCGCCGGGTTCCTGTTATACCAGAACCAGGAGTATATATCCGGGCTCGTTTCATCGACCCTTGCCTGGGTCACACCGGTCCAGGACGGCCCCCTGACTTCGATCCTTCACATCAATGCTACACAGATTTCCGGAATTTTAGGGGGACGCGATGACTTCCTTGCCCAATTAAGGAATACACTTATCCAGAATGCCCAGGCGATTGGTTTTAAGCTGGTCTTCTTCTTCCTGAGTTTCTCGCTCCTGATCTATAAAGGGGATGAGCTTTACAAATCGGCGCTTGCAATAATTCCCGGAAACCTGAATCATGCGATACAGAAGCTCACGGCCAGTTCAGTCGATATGCTCTATGCCATCTATGTCGTCCAGGTGATCATCGTCATAATTACTGCACTCTTCGCCGTGCCTTTTTTCCTGATCCTGGGTTATGGCCACGTGATGTTTTTCAGTTCGCTCGCCGGCCTGTTGAAAATTGTCCCTGTATTGGGTCCTTCCCTGCTCATGGCATTCCTCGGTGTTTATGCCGTCTCGATTTCTGATATCAGGGGGGTACTCCTTGTCATCTTCGTTGGGTATCCCATCGTCTGTGCGGTCCCGGACCTCTTCATCCGCCCGGTGCTGATGGGAAGGCGCACCTGCATCCACCCTGTAATCATGTGGATCGGATTCTTCGGCGGTCTTTTTACCATGGGGCTCGTGGGATTTGTCGTCGGCCCCCTGGTGCTCTCGCTCCTGATCAACGGTTACCACGTGATGAAAGAAGACCGCACCGTATGCGAGCTGGAAAAGGGAGAGGCCGGATGAACAGGTCCGGACCCGTTTCCGGAAGGGATATCGGGGTTTTCTCTGTAAACGCGTGCGTCGTTATTTTAATCCAATGGAATCGGGTTACCAGGACCAAACAGTAAATTCCGGTATATGATCGATAAAAGAACACAGATCCCGGAAACCGATTCCTGATGATGATATGTTAAGGGACTAAACCTTTTACCGACCTGATCAAATATAGTATCGGGCGAGGGTTGCCGAGCCCGGTCAAAGGCGATGGATTTAGGGTCCATTCTCGAAGGAGTTCAGGTGTTCGAATCACCTCCCTCGCATTGTTTTTTTCACTGGCTTTGTTGATACTCTTGTGGCGCATATTTTCTATAAAATCCGATAGGAGGTTTTTCCCTCTCCGGCCCTATCCCGTCAGTAACCTGTGATCATTTGTAAACAGGGTAAATTTCTCAAAAACTTTTAATGGTTTGTAGAATTCAATAAGGATCAGATATGGCTGCAATAAAATGGTTTATCGCTCTGACACTGCTCCTGTTCCTTACAATTTCGTCTGTTTCAGGTGCAATTAGTGTCCATAATATTTTAATCTCCCCTTCAGGCAACCTGATTTCAGGTCAGACCCCGCCACAAAGGGTAACAGGGTCGTTAGTGGTTGACTTCGTGCCCGAAGGCGGACTGACCTTCGATAGCGGAAACGATCTTACGTTCCGTACAGACCTTGACAACGCAACGTGGGACTATACACTCGTTCTCGATGGTAATCCGAATCCACGTCAGTATGTGAGTGGAAAGACCCTCGATCTGGGCGGGTGGCTGCTATCATATCCGTCAAGAAGAAACGTGGGATTATCAGCTAATTTCTCAGGAAATGTCCCACAGGTAACGGCATCCGGGCAGCTAACAATTCTCGCGGTCAAGGTAGTCAACGGAGCTTTTGATGTAAATCCGGCATTGGACGTGACAAGAGTCGCCAATGTTATTCTACCGGGAAGTCCCCTGACCACGACAGGTCCGGGGGGGCAGACAGGGAGTACAACATCTCCAGCCACTACGGCAACAACCGTCGCAGCACCGGTACAATCAACCCCGGCCGCTGAACTCGCCGTACCTCTTGGTATCCTGGCAGCGATCGTTCTCCTTCTGGCGATTATTCCGCTGGCATTCCTGGTTTCCCATGATCTTTTCGCGCTTCCCCCAACCAGGTTCCCCCAGTCGCCAGCATTACGCGCCGGGATCGCGGTCGTCCATATCCTGTGCGGTATAGGATTGCTATCAGGACTTTTCATACTCCAGTCCGCCTATATAGCGCTTGCTCTCAAGGGAACCGGCCCGGATTCCGTGATGCTGCTGGTGGTCCTGTTCCTGATGTCCTATTTCGCCATCTCGGCGTTTGTCGTTGCAGCCGGCTCCCTGATCTCGAAGGCATTCCGCTGGACACTGAAGGCTCATACGATTATGGGCATCGTGGTCCTCCTGACAGGACCTGCTGCATTGTTCATGTCGGGAGCCCAGGGGGCAGCCGGTGCAGCAGCTGTTGTCATCGCAGCTGCAGTGATTTCCACGCTCCTCGCAGCGTGGCAGGGACGATCCATCAGGACCGATCTGACGGAAGACTGGATTTCACGCCTTTCAGACCTGCTCCGGAAGACGAAACAGGGGCCCTCCGTGTACCAGGGCCCGGGTAAAACCAATGATTCTGCTCTGTCTGTACTGAACCTGAGACTCGCGAAGGGAGAAATCTCGCTCGAAGAATATAACCGGATGAAAGAAGCCATTAAAAAATAATTGTTTTTTCGAACCCTTGATGATCACGTGTTTATTTGGGGTTTTGGAGTTGTCTGTTATAAGAACCGATCAATAACTTCCTTGAAATTGTCTCCGGTTTCTCATTTATCGACCGGCAAACTATTTTTATCATTCCGTTATTATCGTTCGGTATGAAACGGCGGGTTCGTATTGTCGTTCACGGCCGGGTGCAGGGGGTCTGCTTCCGGGCGACAGTAAGAGACGAGGCTGAACTGGAGGGGATATCCGGCTGGGTGAGAAACCTGCCCGGTGGTTCTGTCGAGGCGGTCTTTGAAGGGGATTCCCCCGCAATCGATCGGATAATTGATTTCTGCCGGAACAGCCCGTCATATTCCAGGGTTGACTATGTGGACCTCAACGAAGAGGAATATACCGGTGAATTTGATTCGTTTATTATCAGCTACTGAATAGTTCCGATACCCACCCTGCACCCGGATTCCATGATGCGGTGGTGGGTTCTGGAAAAGATCTTGTACATTGAAAGGCCGGCAATTTCCGGTTATCAATTGAATTTGAGGCCCTGTAGCGGGAAAAACCAATGTTCTTATATAGTAACCATCTATATTAAACTAAACAGAGGTGCGAAATCCAATGAATGCAGACGATTATAAAAAGATCATCTCGCTTGCTATCGACCGTGAAGTAGAAGCGTATTCGTTTTACCGGACAATCTCAGACAAGGTCAAGGATGCCGGATTGAAGAAGATCTTCAACGAACTTGCCGGAGAAGAGACCAAACACAGGGAATTTCTTCAGGGCCTTCTCTCGAAGGGAACGACCTCATTCCATTTCGATACCCACAAGGATTATAAGGTCACGGATTCGATGCCGTCGCCAAAGCTCTCGGTTGAGATGAAACCGATCGATGGGCTCCTTCTTGCAATCAAAAAAGAACTCGAGGCGATGCAGATGTATAACCAGCTTGCCAACTCGAGCACCGATGCAGACCAGAAGAAAATGTTCATGGAACTTTCAACGATGGAAAAAGGACATAAGAACCGGTTAGAAGACATTTATACCAACATGGCGTTCCCTGAAGTCTGGTAATCCTTTTTTTTAATCATCTTTTCATGCCCGTTTTGAACCAAAGAATCATGTTTCGCCTGTCAGATCTATCGGTTTCTGATGAAAATAAAATAGGGAATAGTCCCTCTTGAAAATTTCCCGGGAAACCCCGGTTGAAATGGGTGAACGGAAAAAAAATTTCTCACAGGTATCCGTATCCCTGGAATCTCATACCGGGATATCGGCTTTGACATTGAGAAGGACTGCATTATCAAGTCCCCACAGCGAAACTGCGGCCAGAGCCCCGATTACTCCCATACCACCGTACAGGGTGATATCATGTTCTTTTGCATGACCGACAGCAGATTCCCTGGTTACGATACCTGACCTTGCCTGGTTCCCAAAATTCCTAAGGTCCGCCGGGATCCGGAACCCCGTCATGAAGGCAACTCCCCATTCGGGTGAGACTGCCTCATCCCTCATGAATTTGATAACCCGTTCCTTCACCGTGTCGATTTTTGAGGGATCGACGGCTATATCTATAAAACAGCAGGAATTACCCGCCGTTTTTCCAGGCAGGGATGGATAGAGCATTGCTACGTAATGCCCGATAGGAATTACCCCCTTCATACCTGATATATGCTGGAGCAATGCGAGTGCGATGGCAAATGTCGCACCACCGGCAGGACTGTCGGTATCGTCGATACCGACGACTAAGTGGGCCAGGGCCCTCGTGTAGACTTCTCCCTCGACTAATGAGCCTTTCTTTCTTATTTTTACCTTTTCTACTCCCTGGGCACCGGACATCATATCGGACAGCGAATACGCCGGGCCACCGATGCAACGGATCTCCTGGACTACCATATCGCCTTCACGCCGCACTCCTTTCACCCCCACTGCTGCTGAAGGATACAGGCCGATACCGATCTCGCTCCTTCCGATTCGCGCGCATTCCCTGAGGAGAGTCCCTTCTCTCTGGATGTGGGTGAGTACTCCGCCGGCCATACCGTGATGATAACCGCAGAACGCTGCGCAGGCACCGCTCATGCAGTCATGGTATATCTCAACCCAGTCACCATCCACCGTCGTAAAAATCCTGCGACAGGCGGATGCAGGGACCGCACTTACCGCCACATACCGTGCCGGCAGGCGCCCCTTCTTTCTCTCTTTAACGATGACACAGCCTTCGGAGACGAGCCGGTTGATCCAGTCCTGGGCAGTGCTCCTCGGTACTTTTGCAGCTCCCTGGATATCGGTGACGGTAAAATGCCCTTTGTCAAGGGTAACCTGCCTCATCAGGTGCAGATATTGTCTTCTCCGTTCAATGACTCCGTACATTTCATGAAGCGATAGAAAGAATATCGCCGATGACTGCACTTGCAGTTTCGATTGATCCTGCTCCCTTTCCTATGAGGGTAATCTCACCGGCCATATCGGTCTGGATACTGATGGCATTGAGAGTCCCTTCGAATACGAGGGGGTGATCTTTCCTTATTAATCGCGGTGAAACACGGAGAAGACCCTTCTCCGGCAGGGCTTCGGCGATCAGGCGTATCGTGCAGTCCTGTTCCTCGGCAAGACGAAGGGCGTCGGTGGTGAGGAGATCGATCCCCGTAATATCGACGTCTGTTAGTGATACCTGCTTTTCCCATATGGTATTTGCGAGGATAACGAGCTTGATCGCAGCATCGATCCCTTTCACATCATAGGTTGGATCGGCCTCCGCATATCCCAATTCCCTTGCCTCGGCGAGGGCCTGGTCATAGGTGAGTCCCTCTGCTGCCATCCGGGTAAGGATAAAATTGCAGGTACCATTCAGGACCCCATACAATGCGAGTATGTCATTTCCGGCGAGTCCTTCTCCGAGCGTATGCATAATCGGGATTGCACCGCCGACGGTCGCCTCGTACCGAATCTGCACACCGTTGTCGAGCGCCATTTTTTTCAGCTCCGAAAGGTGTCGTGAAACCGGTCCTTTGTTGGAGGTGACCACATGTTTGCCCCTCCTGATAGCTGTTTTCATGTACGAAAGGGCAGGTTCACCGGTATCGGCATTCGTGGGTGTCACCTCCACAAGGATATCATAGTCCGCCCTCGATACGATATCTGCTGCCGTAATGCCGGGATCTCCACACGGCTTGTTGCTTTTTTTTCGCTCGAGAATTCCGGCGATATCGAGCCCGTCCTTATCGATATTCCCACTTTTCGAGTCGGCCACCGCCGTTATAACGATGCCCAGCCCGGGTTTCTTCCGGACCGTCTCAAGAATTCCCCTGCCGACCGATCCGAGACCAAGGACTGCAATCGTTACGGTCATACGACATCACCGTCGAGAGGTTCGATGATGAGCAGGTTTTTGGTCCTGGCGACATCCCGGAGGATACCGAGCGCCGCATCCATTTCAGCTAATGAGACCGATTTTATAGTGAGCCGTGCAGATGACCGTTCATGTATCGCAGGCATTACGAGGTCAAGTGCCGTTACCTCAGCGAAGCCGGTACAGTCGATCCTGTCGACCGTATCCGAAATGTCCGTGTGCATCAGGTGACCTATAATGATCACCGTCTGCTTATAGAGAAGTCGTTCTTTGCCAATCCGAAGAATATTGACCCCCTTTTCTCTTATAAGCGATACCAGATCGTTAAACTTTGATTCGGCAATTTCGAGGACGATCTGGACCCCCAGTGTTCCCTCCCGCGATGTGAGGTCATGCTGGTGGATGACGGCAACAATATTTCCTCCAACATCGGATATGGGTTGGAGCGCAGAGACCAGCTGACCAGGAGAGTCCTTCATCTCAAGTTTCATCGATACCTGCACAAATTCACCTGTTGATACGTTGAACGGCACGTAAGATAAGTCTTGTACCTTTGATTCAGGACACGGGGGAATAATGGGCTGGTATCACCGGCTGGTTATGAAGATAATCTGGTTTTGTTACGGCGACTGTTATTCCAGACCTCTAATAAATATGCTGATAAGACCGGGGATTTACATCAGGAAATTTAATATCCGCTTCTTTCAGACAATTTGGTGGGATACGGTATCCCGGTCATCAATAACCGGCCGGTTAATCGGCGTGCTCCGGTGGTCATCACTCACTCGCATTCGCAACGAGGAAATGTTCAAGGAAAAATCTGAATGATCTGTTTTTTTCCTGTGCGACGGTAAGAGAGAAATATTTGAGGACTTCAACCATGAAGGCGATCCTCGATGGATATTTTTTGGGTATCCATCTGTTAAAGATCTCCTTGGTGACGAAGTCGGTCGTCTCATGATTGCGGAGTCCGATGGTCGCCGCCGCGGTCTTGTCCAGGCCGGCAAGATACCAGCTTTCGATCTCCATGATGATAATCATTATCCGGTTATACTCAGCCTCGGTGAACCGGGACAGGATGATCTCCTTTTTTGCCGCAACGCCTGATTCCTGGTCTATATCGGCCACAATTATGTAATCGTGCTGCATTCCGTTAATTCCCCTGATGAACCGGTCAACTTTAACCGATTTCGTGCATGCATACGTGATGAGGTCGACGGATTCATAAGCATGAAGAAATCTCGGCCGCACGACGTGTTCAAAAAACCGGACGTCGTCGGTCCCTTCGAGAAAGATATAAAGCCGTTTTTTATCCATTCGTTCCTCATTCAAAATTGAGAAGTCCCTGGATAAACAGCTCGTCGATTCCTATTTCGTGCTCGAGAAACGCCCTGATTTCTTTCTTATCCCTGGGTCTCGACAACCGGGAAAATCCGTCTTTGTCACGGTTGATCAAAATAATATCTTCGATGGCAACGTGTTTTACCATTTCAGGATTATGAGTTGTCACGATTATCTGTTTCCTCCCCGACGCGTCCTTCAGCATCGAGACAAGTTTGGCGATAAGGGCGGGATGGATATTTTTTTCGGGTTCCTCTATGATTGTCACGCGGCGTTCCTCGAAATAAAGGGCGATAATCAACGCCGCAATATTAATCGTTCCGTCAGAGACCATCGATGCAGGTATGTACTTATCAGGGCCGAAGACCTCCTTCAGTTTGAGAAAAAGCGACATATCGAGGAGTTTTTCGACGGCCACATCGTCCACAAACGGGAGCATATCACGCATAAGATTTAAGAAGGCCGTTTTCTTCCGGGCATCCTCCGCGATCCCTTTTATTACAATCGCGAGGTTGCTGCCGTCTTTTTCAAGCTCGGTCTTGCCGGCCATTGGAGCGGCCATTTTCAGGAGCCGGGGATCAAAATCGTACACCTTGATGCCCCGGAAGATCCATTCGAGGGGAGGTATCCCGGGAACGGTAACAGGATTGTTGGCAATGAGACGTGTCGTTGGGGTTTCCTGGTGTTGGAATTGATAGGGAAACAGGTCCTCGTCCCTGAGGATAATTCCTTCCGGAGGCCTCACCAGATACATGACCTCCCCGCCGACCTGGGAAAGCCCCAGTGTACCGGACCCGATCGTCCGCAGCTCATCCCCTGCCTGCAGGAGGAAATCTCCGGAAATGACCAGGTGATCCCTCGTCACCTCATATCCTGCGGTTGTATCGGTGAAGTGAAGTGAAAACTCATAAACGAGCTCTTTCGAAGCAAAATACACAGAATTACGGTCCTTTAAACCGATAATATCCTGCCGGGTCTCTTCAAGCTGGTAAGCGATCCGGAACGAAAAATCCTCGGATGTCCCAATAACGGTATTTCTCAGGTACTCAACACCGCCCTGAAGGGATACTGCGTTCTGAAGCCCGTACTTTGCAATATCCCTGAGAAATTTAAAGACCTGGATAAGGTTTGATTTCCCTGAAGCATTCGACCCGATGATGATGTTGAATGAGGCTGGTTCAAACACCATGTCGTGAAAGCTTTTAAAATTGGTAACGGCGATCGAGGTGATCGGCATGAAAAACACTCCCTTTTCATGGATGATAATAGCATCGACGGTCACCCGGAACCTCCCCCATAACCAGTGCGTCCCGGATAGCGGTGTAAAACAAGAAAGGGACCCTTAACAAGAGTGGGAATCCCCAGCGGACCCCAAAACCGGTTTGAAACCAGTGTTTACAAACACAGCGCGGATTGTTATCACATCGATGGAAATCTCCATAGTATCCGTATGCGTTTCAACTGTCTGCAGGGAAAGCATAAACCCCCGACATGCATATCATCCCATTATGACAACGTGGCCTGTTCCACAGAGCTTTTCACGGGAAATACCCCGGTCCGGCGAACCGGGTTCTTTCTGGGAAGAGAGGGGTGACAGGTACCATTGTGGCATCGACATCTATGCGCAGGAGGGTAGTGAAGTCCTCGCCTGCGAACAGGGAGAGGTACTGGACACGGGGTCACAAACTTCCCCGGATTTTATCTCTTACTGGAATAAAACATTGTACATCCTTGTAAAAACCCGATCCAATCTCTATAGCAGGTACGCTGAACTCTCAGACACCAGGGTCAAAATCGGCGACCGCATACTCGAGGGAGAAGTAATCGGTCATATCGGGGTGGTTATCAGGCCCCAGATGGTCGACGGTTGTTCGCCGCTTTATATCCAGCGACTGAAAATGGCGGGGAACATGTCGATGCTCCATTTTGAGTTGTACAGGATCAGGCCCGGGTATATGCGGGCGTACGGCGGGGGGAACTGGTTTGGACCCGGGAAACCCGAAGGCCTCCTCGATCCCGGTCCCTACCTGAGCGGATCCTGCTGATTTTATTCAGGTGACAGAATCAGGGCCGTATCCGATACCGTATTGTAAACCGGCTGTCTTTCCAGATATGTAATCAAGAAAAAGAAAAATTTGAAACCCTGAAACGCTTGATTTCCAATTCCCTCTTAATTTGTTTCCGATATGTTCGATATTCGGATTAGTTGTATAATCAGACGTTCCACGGGCCTTTGCCCAGCCGCCGGAACATCGTCATTCAGGATAGTGATGGATCAGGCAATCCGTTTTCCTTTGCCCGGGTAACCTTTCCCATGGCCGTGTTTATGAGGCAGGGAGGATGTGAAACCCTCTCCGTCGGGATTACCTGAAACTATTAACAATTACCAGGGGAAGGGATTTAAGAGCCTATATAATGGAATATAATCATAGTTTCAGGGAACATCAGGTTCCTGGCTTTTCATTGATTTTGCTTTTTTGATGAGAAGATATGCCGCACCAAGCGAGAGAATAATTACACCGATCCCTACCATGACAAGGCCGTTTGAATTATTGTCAGGTTCAAGCAGAATCACTTTCCTTGCGACAGCGATGAGGGCCACGAGAATAACAATTTCAAAATGAATGGTATTTTCCTGGAGGTACGTCTTGAGGGTCTCGAGGAGTTCGATCCCTATGATGACCAGGAGGAAAAACCCGAACAGATTGACGAGCTCATGGTTGTCAAGGCGATACACGGATTCGACAAACAATCCCGAGTAAATAAGTCCTATGAGTTCCGAAATCGAGAACAATATCACAATGCCAAGGAGAATAATAAGGATGAGATACACGAGTTTCTCAAATTTCGTGATATAGGTTTCCATAATCCTGGTTCCATTTACTGTAATGACTGGTCGTCCGTTTAATTATAAGAGAGTTTTGAAATGTGGTTCTGCTGAAGAACATATCTGCTTCATAGGGGCATTAGGCGGTGCAGGCGATTCCGGGTGGGTCCTGGCACTCAACCATTCATTCAATTGCCCGCATTTTACCTTTCTCGGGCTGAATGTAACCGGCTATATACTTTATCAGATAATATCTCAGAACGATATGACTACCAGCCAGCAGACAAGGATCCAGGTACAGGACACGCTCGATCGATTTGCACTGTATTATAACCGCAAGGACAAGGACAAGGTCCTTTCACTGATTGACCCGTCTATTACGGGGTTTGGAACAGGGGCCGATGAAAAGGCAATTGGCATTGATGAATACCGTAAATTTTTAGCCCGGGATATGGCACAATGCGATAAGGTATCGATCGAATTCTCTGACGTGCATATTTTCGGGGAAGGGACCGTCGCATGGGTAGCGTGTGGCAGCACGATCAGGGCCGACAAAGATGAAAGAACGTCAATAATCGTTATGCGTGCCACGTTCGTGTTAAGAGGAACGGGTCATGATTGGCTTATAACCCATCTTCACCTGTCGGTGCCTGACCGGGACCAGAAGGATGGAGAAGCCTTTTGCCGGTAAAAGTCCATACGAACCAATCACCGGTATGCTGTTCTTCAGACCGGCCGATGATAGCGAATACTTCCGACGGTGGATGAGATGAATACAAATTCCCTGCTATTCATAATTTTGCTCAGCGTAGCTCTTCTGGGGGGTTTTATTGCAGGTGCCGACCCGCCACCTTCCCCAGGGAATACAGGTTATTATCGGCTCCTTTCCAATGCCGAAGGTTCCGATGTATATTTTGGTTCGACCTATCAGGGACAGATCCGGAATGGAGAAATTATTGTGCCGGTTGACCTGACGGCGACACCCTTCCAGACCTATACACTGCGGACTCCCGGAGGGAGTGAACTTCACGGCTATCTTGCACAAACTCCGCTCCCGGGAAAAACCATTCTCCTGTATGCCGATATCATCCCGGTACCGGTCGATAAAACAGGCAGCCTGACCATCATTGCGGATCAACCCGGTGCCATGGTGTATATAAATGGTGCATTTGCAGGTACGATTCCCGCATCAGGCGTGTTACAATTTCCACGGTACCAACCCGGCAACTACAGCATCGAGCTGAGACTTGGCGGATACCAGACCTATAGAGAAAGTTCTGTCGTTTCCCCGGGATCTGAAACCACCTTACATATCTCTCTCGAGCAAAGCACCACCGGGGGAATTGATTTCATATCGTTCCCGGGAGGAGCTCTTGTTTATCTCGATGGTTCGTATATCGGCGTGACGCCACTCCATGTCGGAAATATTTCGTACGGGGCGCACGAGGCCAGGATTACCCTTGAAGGTTACCAGGAATGGCATGCACTGCTGCTTGCAAAGCCAGATATAACGATACCGGTGACCGCGAGGTTATTTCCCCTTTCCATCGGAACAGTGACGCCAACCCCTACCCGTACGAAGCTTGGGTTTCCTGTAATTGCCATGCTGATTGCGTTTCTTGTTACGGGGTTTTGCGTAAGCAGGAAAAAAACCAAAGAAATTACCTGAATTCACTGCCCTGACAATCCCGGAAGGTATAATTTTTGTTTTTGGACGGCCCCAGACATCGGTATAGTGGACCGCCCCGGCTTCGCTGACGCATGGACTGCTAAGGAGGATTGTGCCGCAGGAAAGATCAGTTTTGAACGCTCCCGGGATCGGATTATACCGGCGTTTCGTCCATTGTTCTTCCCTGTTTATGAACTTGTGGAAACCGGCCGGAACTTCCGCTGGATTCACCTGACCGGCCCGGCCACTGGATGTCCTGGGTCGCAGCTCTTCCCTTACTGCCGTTTTGGGTGTGCTGCTCATCTTCGTGCCGCATGGTGGTCCGGAACGTAGTATCCATCCCAACTTACAGGCACACATTCTCCTGAGAGTACCATATTTCCGGTTCTCAAGAGGTGCCTGCAACAGTTGAGCATTCCCGTTATGCTCCTTCCTGAGGCACACCCGTATTGTTACTGATACTATTTATAAATTTAGTTAGAACATGTTTGACCATCACGTTATCTGTCCGGATAACTCCAATACGCGCGCCATGAATGTAACACAAGGGAGCCGGAATCCGGGTCTCGATTCCCCAAATAATTTAGGATTTACCCGGACTCGATTATCTCTGCATTCACCGTAACAGACCTGTACGCGCCTCATCGACCCACTTCCTGATCGTCAGATAGTGACCTTCGCAGAGGAAATTTCCCCCCCTTGCATCTTCCCATGCAATGGGTTCGGTGCACCCCCGGAACATGCAGGTCCCGGACCGGGGGGTCACAATCCTGCGGTAATGATCGATGTCGGGGACCGCGGTAAATAAGGTGTACTTGTTAAGCAATACGTGAAGCCGTTCAAGGGGATTTCCAGCCATGTAAAATCCGTATCTTCCTGATATTATTTTTTTGTTCTGCCTGTTCCATCGAAGAAATTTGACAGGAGTCTCCTGCCGTTTTCACTGTATTCCCGTTCGAGCAGGTTTAAATCTGAAAGAATTGTACTCCTGTCCATCGTGCAGAGATCGGCTTCGGTCCTTAACCATACTCCGAGCAGGTCTTTTGTCTCTGGTAATCCGGAATGAATTGAAGTTTATTTGAGAGAATTCCCGGGTTATTTTCCCCGGCCATTCTGCCGGCAACAGATCTCCCGGAGCGTATCCAGAAGGACCGTAAGGTTACGGGAGAGACGCGCCTGATCGGAAGGAGACAGGACCTTGTTTACACGCGTCAGGTCCGGTTGAATACCGAGCAGGGTCACTCCGGCCCCCGTGTCATGTCTGACAAAATCCAGAACGACGGATAAAGGGATTACGTGGGATGCAACGAGGCTTACCTGAGTTTCTTCCGGTTTCAACATCATAATAGAACCAGGGAGGAGGCCCATATCTGCAGAATCGATAAACACGACATGATCCGGTTTACATTTCCGTATAATTCCCGTGATATTTTCCGGCACTGTGCCGGCAAGAAACACTTTCATACCCGGAAGATGCATCTTTTCAATCTCCCGCGCAGCTACCATGCCGAGGCGGTCGACGGGAGATAAGTCGTCCCCAATACCAACGACAGCGATACGGCGCGCTTTTGAGATCCTTTGACGCAGCGTATCAGAAAAATCATCACCGTTTTCCTGTATCATGTTACAACGGCCTCTTTATCGGTCCCCGATTCCGAAAGTTCATTATTCAGGTATATTGCCCCTGTCGGACAATGCCGTTCACAGAGACCGCACCGAATGCACTGGTACAGTTTTACCCGTGGTTTTTTCTTCCGGGTGAGAGTTTTCCCCCTGAATTCTATCTCCGCGGGACTATCCACCATACTGATGCATTGTACCGGACACGTGACCGAACACTTTGAACACCCGATACATTTTTTATCATCGATTGCAACCCGCCCACGGAAGGTATCCGGAATCGGGACTTTTTCTTTGGGATAGAGAATTGTGAAGGGTCTGGCAAAGAGGTTTTCCAGCATTTCAATGAGGACGCTCATGCGGCCGCCCCTAAATAATCAATAATAAGCACGAGGGCGACCTGCACCAGTGCGGCACTGGCGATATACTTCCATCCGATCCTATTCAGCTGGTCGATACGTATGCGTCCCGTGGCAACTTTTATGGATGAAAGGATCAGGAGCACAGCCAGAGTTTTTGCGAGGAACAGGAGAAATCCCGCGATCCAGTTCAACCAGACCGGTGACATTGTCCAGGGTAACACAGGACCTCCGAGGAATAGTGCTGCAATAAGCGAACTCCCGACAACGAGGGATACATCATTCGTGAGGTGCATCAGCGCGAGCCTCCTGCCGCTAAGCTCGGTCCAGGGTCCCGCAACAATCTCTGTTTCTGCTTCCGGGATATCAAACGGGGTTCTCTCAAGCTTCGCCTGCAGCCCGATTAATCCGACAACAAACCCTATCGGCTGCAGGAACATGAACCACAGGTGTTCCTGCTGCCAGACCACGATATCCGATATCGACCATGAACCTGCCATAAGGGCAGGTGTCAGCAGAGCGAGGAAAAACGGGACCTCGTAAATGAACATCTGGGTAACGGCACGGATTCCGCCAATCGCTGAGAAAATATTCCGGGAGAGCCATCCGATGAGAAAGAGGGCAACTGTAGGGAGCATGAGAAGATACAGCACCACCACAAGGTCGCCCTGGAACGCAAGCGGGCTTGTCCATACTACGGGTATGTAGAGGAATGCTGTCATAACTGCGGCAAGAGCGACCAACGGAGCTGCGTCGAATACCTGCCTGTCCACGCCATCCGGGTCGATTACTTCTTTTCCGAGCATCTTGATCAAATCGGCAAACGGCTGGAAAAACGGAGGACCGACCCTGTGTTGCATCCGGGCGGTAATTTTGCGGTCAAGGAATTCAAAAAACAGCGCATATGCTAAAAGGAAGACAAATCCCGGAAAGATGATTACGTATACGATAAGTAACAGCGGATCAATCATGACTCATCGAGCTTAATCCTGCAG
>DATKKE010000038.1:0-9557 GCA_035543455.1 Methanoregulaceae archaeon | reverse complement strand
CTGACAACACCGTCATCAGGCAGATGAACAGGTCGATCACCGCTGAAGAATATGCCTTTGCGGTCGGCTGCGCAAAAAAAGAGGGTTTATATCGTGGGATAAGGGGATGAACTGAGAGTTTTATCGTTTTATTGCCCTGATACGGAACACTGCCAAAGCCGCCAGGGCACCGGCAGTCACCAGCGGAGACAACGGGGTCGTCTGAACATTCCCGGGAACAGCAGTAGTTTCGGGCATAAACCTGCCGGCACCGCTGCCGTCTGCCTGGACGCCAACCGCATTTTCTGCAGAGAGTGTAATTGTGCCATTCTCATCGAATTTGTAAGGATACACCTCCACCCAGGTCATATTACCGTCGCTCTGTAGGGTAACGGTTTCCGGATCGAGGGTACCCGCATTATTTACCCGGTGGATACTCCCATCCGGCGACTGATACGCCAGAACCCAGTCGATGCCGGTCGAAGTCCGGAGCAGGATGGTGCCCGGGTTGGAGACGATCACAAAGACGGCCGGATTTTCCCGGCTGGAGAATGAACTGGCAGATACTGCAGGCTTTTCAGGGGTCGGCGTCGCTGTCACCCTGGCGATTATCAGGTCTGGAACGGGTTTTGGTAAGATACTGTAGGTCATATTGGTGATGAGTCCTGTCCTGTCAGCAAAACTGACGCTGTAATTACCTGTCTTCTGGATGGAAAGTGACTTTGAGAATGCCCCGAACATATTTGTTGGAATAAATTCGGGTCCGAACACCACGATCCCGTCCGGATCCGTTATTGTCAGCTGGACTGCGCCGTTCTTGAGCATCTCATCGGTGCCCGCAACCTGGAGGGTACCGTCATCCAGTTTTTTTAACGGTGAACCGAAGGTAATTTCACCCGATCGATCGACCAGCGTCACCGATCTCAGGGTTACCGAATCCCCGAGGAATGAGAAATCATGGACTGGTGCCACTTCAACTTTATACTGCCCCGGGGGAAGCCCCACAGTGCTGAAATCAAGGCTGAAACTGTTATTCCCACCCCCGTTACCCTGTATGACCACGGTTTCATTTGAAACCGGCTCGGATCCAAAGTATTCCCTCGAAAAAACGATGTTCAGGCTTACACCGGGAGGGAGGTCCGTCGTCCCGTTTACGAGGACCGGGTTACCGACCTGGAGGGAGTCCGGCGCATAGAGAATAACCTCGTACGCAGATGCACTGGTGATAATAAGCGCAATTGCGAGGATGATCAGGGCAAATTTTCTCATCATATTGTCACCGGCTGTACCATTGTAAAGTACCTTTAACATTCCTGATTAATATCTTTCTTCTTCGAGCCAGCTGATTCCGTATATCACCAATATCTCTCATCTTTACCCTTTTTGGGGGCCAGATAATATCCCTGATATTTATCCATAATGAATTCAGGTTATCCACGCCCTCCGAGGACAGGGATTCATTTTCCTGACCTGCGGTTGCCTATAATTATATCGCCTGAAAATGAAATCCGTGCACAGAGGACATGTACTGAATCCTGTGGCAATCCTCATTTCCGTATACCATTACTCGTTCCGGCAGCCGGCAGGGCATGGTGTGATTCAGTCGGTTCGTCAGCGGAAATATGATCGCGAGTCCCGTCTCCGGTACAACGACAAGACCCGGGATCCTGCGAATAATCCGACCGGCTACCGGAATTCCGGGTTCGCCTGTTGGGAACCGGGGCGGTTTATTGAACGGTAACCGTGAACGGCAATTCCGAAACGGGCTGAACGTTCAAGCAGGAAATGGCAAGGGTTTGAACCCTCTCCTGATCGGGCAGCCAAAACAGGTCGGATTGGTATTATCAATAGCTGGTGCCGAACTATTAGAGTATTAATGGCCTGCGGGGAGCTGTACCACCACAGGCCTGCTGTCACAACCACCGGGAATGTAGGAGCATTTGCAGGGGTGGTTGATAGTTGCCTGTTTCATCTCACCGGTAATAAATCTCCCCGATGAGCCAGCACTTTGCGGTTAAACGCTTAAACTAAAGAGTAATCGAACAAATCTCATTAAATATTATTCCGTTTTATGATATCATGTGCTCTGGATATTCGGGCACAATCACATAAGAGGAGGAATCATGAACAAACACAACACAGCGGGCGTAATCGTCCTTGCAATGGCAATGCTTGTTGCATTGACCGGAGTGGCCGCTGCCGAGCGTAATATTCCGGCAACCCCTGAAATTCAGGGAATTTCCACTTCGACATCGATCCAGGCACAGGGTACTGTGACCGAGACCGACTCGCTCGCATGGACCACTGCATCAAACGGCAGTACACAGGCAGCACAGGCGATCGGTCCCCCGTTGGCAAGCCAGCAGGTCCAGTATACCACCGGGTATAATGACCAGTACATGGGTGTCTCGGGACAGACGACGTTCGTGAAGTCTATGGCTGTCTCAACAGGAAATAAAATTGCTGACGGCAGCAATGTAGCAGCAAACACCAACGTCCAGTTCATCGCGATCGATACCGGACGAGCGACCCGGTCAGAGGACATTCTCCTTGACGCAACTGGTAATGCCACAAACACAGGAGATGCCATACTCTGTCCGTTCGCATCCTCTACATCATCGATCATACCGCCGTTCTGCAATATCGTGCAGTCGGGCAGCTCGTTCGATACGACGCTGACGTCGACGGTGACGAAAGCAAGCGACAGGTTTGTCGGGACCGATTCGACCTTCCCGGTCACCCTGAACTATAACATCGCATCGAAGGGCATAACGCTGTCCGACGGGACGTCATCTCCGATGATCGGCTCTGTCTCGGCGTATGTGAAAGCCCACATCCAGGAGGCACGTAACACCACCACCGGTGATGTGAACGGAACGCCGGTCAAATCTGAAGACCTTACATATTCAGAAACCTCAACGGCGAGCGGCCTGATCAACAGTTTCTCAAAATCAGTCAGCTACCAGGGCGGTTTCAACCTGATCTGATCCAGGGCAGGTAAGGGAAACAGGGCAATCCCCTCTTCTCCCTTTGTGGATATCTTGTACCAGATTATTCCGCAGGAGAAACTACTGAACCGGTTGAAACCGATAGTAGTACATTTCCATGACGCCCGTGTCCAGCCACCGGAACCCGTATCCTTGTGCCGGCCTTGTTAATTCCATGACACCCGTGTCTACCGGAACCTGTACCCTTGTACCGGTCTTGATACTCCGTGATACCGGGAGTCGTTGACTTAAGGCCCCTGAAAATTATTTAAAAAGTATTATTGCTTTTTTCCGGGTCGTTCTCCATCGGAAATCATGACCTCCGCCCCGAATGGCTGGGAAACGCAACGTGAGGTCTTTTTACTAGGAATGACCGGTCCAGGTTCCTTTCCATCCGTACCGCCAGTCCTGCAGGAATTCCCATTGCCATCATATCCGGAGGCAGTCCATAATTTTGCGTAGGATCCTGCGGGCCCATGAATGCGGTATTTACCGGGGCATTCGCTGCCAGACCCGCGGGGTAACTGATAAATGTTGCACAGGACGGCCCCCACGGGACAATTACCGGGGAGAAGGGATCGTCACGGTCGAAATGGACGAGTGCAGCCATATTCCGTATCTGCTCGGCGGTCCCGAAGCAGCACACAGACCTGACACCTGGGTTGGGATCGGGAAGGGCGTCGCAGGTCGATACGACAAGGTACGGACCAGGAGGGGTAATCGTACCCACCGCTCTGAAAGACTTTTCGACCATTTCAGGGGAGGATTTCAGGTATTCTGCCGCTCCTCCCCTGATATCGCTCCTGCCCGTTGAAACAAAATACCAGATCTCCTCCTTCTCGGGGGTGAATCCCGTGTGGGCGATCCCGCCCGGGCAACAGCCGTCATGGTCGTCTCTCCCGACATGGACAACCGGCGGGGCTTCGTCTGTCGCCATGAGGAACATCGTCATGGCGAAGCAACGGTTCACCGAAGCGAGATGAACGCTTCCGGAAGGGGGCGTGTCTGCACCGTATACCACGAGTGGCCGGGTATTCAACCTGAAAGCTGCAGCCAGCCGGGCGCCTGTTTTCCCAAAATCACTTGTGCTCATTGGTATCCCTCACTTCTCTATCCAGGGTACAATGATATGTAATTTTTCCTGCCTTCCTGCACATGGTGAACTACATATCAGGAGAACCTTCGCAACAATGGTCCAACACCTGCGTGGATGAGGGGAGGGCTGGGAGAAGAAATATGAGAGTTCCTGGAATTATTGAGGCAGGCGAAGAGCTGGATGTTCTTCGGGGGATGAAACGTATTCTGCCACGATCCACATGGTGACCAGGGAACTCCCGGTCATATCTTCCTGTGTGACAATATATTAATTTTCATTAATAAATATAGAATGCTCTATTGACTATATATATTATATGGTGACATGAATGCACTCCCTTTTTTTCCGATCCGGGTCATGCCCAAAGTAAGGCAGATATCTCCCTCATTACCCGTATAGAGACGCTCCAGGTCCGGACTCCGAAAATAACATTATTTGTATCATTTCATTGAACGCCCCCTGCCGACCCCGGCATGTCTCGTGCTGGTTAAAAAATATCCGGAGGACGGGTGATGGTACTACCCTTGGTTTGAAAAGGTATATCATCCGGTGATACCAATTTTTCGCAGTGGGTTTCCCATGTTCTGTCCCAGATGCGGTGAAAAAAACCCGGGATACGCGATTTGCTGCTCGAAGTGCGGGTTGGCCCTGACCGAAGTCCAGAAGATCCTCGAGATACAGGCAGAGAAAGACCCTGTCCTGGCCCGTTTCGCCAGGACGATCGGTGCTGACCCCGGGAACGATACAACTACCACACCGGTGGAAACGACGACGGGGGCACCCCGGGTAATTTCACGGGAACCGGGTGAACCGGAAGAGGCTGCCACGCCCCCCGATCAACTTACTCCGGTTCAGCTGAAAGACCGGGGGAATGAATACTTCAAAGCGGGAAAATTTCTCGATGCGATTGATTGTTACGAGAAGGCGATCGCGATCGACCAGTTCTACAAGGATGCCTGGTATAACAAATCGATCGCATTGAAAAAGATCGAACGGGAAGACCAGGCTAAAGTCTGCTGGGGGATTTACCAGCGACTGGAATCACTGGAAAAGAAATAAGAATTATCCGCGAATCCCGATGGAAATGGGTTTCCCGACCCTGGTTGATTGCGCGTCCATGGTGAATTTTTTTTATGTTTCCTTCCGGCTCAACCGGAGTGTCCTCCTGTTCGAAGGCACCGGTAACCGTGTTTCACGCCTGTCAAAAGACCTGGTTACCCCGGATTCCATCTGAATACAAACGAGCGGTTTCCAGGTTTACCATCCAAGGAAGAGTGTTTTCGTCCTTGTATACCCCTCAACAGCCCGGTACCCGTTTTCCCGCCCGCTCCCACTCTCTTTGGTCCCCCCGAACGGGATTTCAGGAGGAACCGTAAGGTGGCGGTTCACCCAGACGACACCCGCATCGATGCGGTCGAACATCTGTTTCACGTATGCCATATTATGCGTCCAGATCGATGCACCAAGACCGTATGGCGTGTTATTCGCCTGCCCGAGGGCATCGCCGATGTCGGAAAACGTCATGACCGGGAGCACCGGGCCGAACACCTCTTCCGATAAAAGCCCTGATGAACGCGGTACATCGGTCACCACTGTAGGATTGCAGAAGAACCCGGTCCTTCCCCCGGTTCCTTCGGGAACCGCTCCCCCGGCGATGATCGTACCCCCTCCCCGTTCCTGCACTTCACGGACCAGGGCCGATATCCTGTCGAACTGCTGGCGGTTATGGAGGGGACCCATGGTTACCGAGGGATCGAGGCCGTTTCCAACCTTTATTTTATTGACATGCCCGACAAGACGTTCCGTGAACGACCCGGAAATGTCCTCGTGAACAAAGAGACGCTTGACAGCCGTGCAGGTCTGTCCTGCATTATAGAACCTGCCCCGTACAGCCCCCTCCACCGCTTTCCCAATATCGGCATCCTCCATGACGACCATCGGGTCGGAACCGCCAAGTTCGAGGACCAGCTCTTTCGTCCCGGCTACCTGTCGCACATGACACCCGGTTTCGCAGCTCCCGGTAAACGATACCTTTCTGATCGCGGGATGAGCGATCACAGCCTCTCCGGCAGTTTCCCCGCGACCGGTAACGACATTCAGTACACCGGGCGGCAATCCGGCCTCCTCCATAATTGCGGCGAGAGCAAGAGACGTAAGCGGTGTCGACGATGAGGGTTTGAGCACGAACGTATTCCCAGCGAGCAGGGCCGGTCCTGTTTTCCAGCCCATGATGAGGACCGGCATATTCCAGGGTACGATTGCCCCGCAGACGCCGAGCGGTTCCCTGACGGTAAGGCAGTCGCCCTGCTTTCCAAGGCGGATCAGATCCCCTGCAGGCGAGGATGAGATGCCGCCGTAAAACTCAAGAATATTGGCAAAGCCCCGTACCTCGTCCTTCGCTTCTGCGATGGGCTTTCCCTGCTCCCTCGTGAGAAGCCTGCCCAGGTCCCCATAGCGTTCCCTGGCAATTCCTGCTGCTCTGATGAGGAGAAGTCCCCGTTCCCGCATAGTCTTTCCCGACCATTCCGGGAACGCCGCTTCTGCAGCATCCACTGCTGCAGCCACGTCTCCCTGCCTGCCGTCCGGGACGCGGTCGATCACATCCCCGGTGGCCGGGTCATTCACATCGAGCCATTTACCGTTCTCCGAACCGGTACCTTTACCTGAAATCAGCATCTGCATGAGAGTCCCGAAGGTAAGGACGAATGCCAGCTATTTAAAATTGCACCTGAATTACCTGGACGGCAGGAGGGGCTGGGTTGATATACGGCCTGGATGGTCAGGCATTGTCGCCAGGTTCGGGCCCCCGAAAGGATTCTTTACATATCCCGGCATAATAGGTAGGGTATGCCGAGAAAGATATTTGACCCACTCGTACGGGACAGCAGGTCTCATCAGCGTGGAGGGCCGGGCCAGGACAGGAGACGACATATCGAAGCAAAACGCCACCACCCGCAGGACCATAGGGAGCCCCACCCCCCGCACGTGTGGTTTTGTACAAACTGTAAACAAGGTAATCCGCTCCATAACCCCCATAACCGGCCTGATTACGACCTGATGGGGCCCCACCTGAACCCTCCATCCCCCATCAAACCGGCGAAGCAGATAACCAGGACCGGGACGCGGCGTTAACCGGGATGGATTCAGGTAGTTTACATTTTTTTTTTGAATGATTCTACGTTTAAATTGGGACACGATAGAGAACCGGTCCAGTAAACACTAGTTATTGCTATACCGTTTTAATCCGAAAGGGAGACAAATGATAACATTGTAATCCGATCGGATGTATTAGTATTCCGGGAGGCTTCCACAATCCCTGTTTTCCTGTGCATGGTCTGGATAAAGCTCCAGGAACGTATCCTAAAAATTTGACATCCGATCGGTCCGGATGACCCAGTTTCAGGTGTACTCCTCGGGGTTGTGAAGGACCTTGTCAGGATCCCAGCGTACCGCCATAAGACCTCCTGCAATACCAAGGATTCCGCCGATGAAGAAACCCCCGCCGCCGAAGTAACTGCTCAATCCAAAGACAAAGATCAGGATGCCCCACAGCGTATGGGTCGTCCGGGGCCTGGTCCGGATGAGGTACGAACCGATCAACATCACGAGCCCGCAAATAATACCCCATACACTGGCTGCTATAATAATCGCCCCGGCAGTGAGACCAGGGACGAGGCTGATCGAGCTTAAAAAGGTCCCGATCATCATGATAGAAATACCGGACACGAGCACGAGCAAACCCCCGACAGAAGAAAGGAGGATCGCCCCCGCCGGGCGGTTGTTGGTTTCTTCCATATAACACCAGGATTTGTATCGCCTGCTTTCCCTTAAAGAATTCCTTTCCTGACGGTAGAGTGCTGATACCGGAGTTCCAGGCATGCATAAAACCTCATTTCTCATCGGCGCCGGAAATTGTTTCCAGTAAAACAACACCGGAACCGGAAAAAATCATCATAAACACGTCCGTTGTTCAGGTTCCGGGTCCAATGTAAAGAAGATGTAACAAGTAACCGGCCCTGACGGAATTGACCATTTCGGAATAATCAGGGCGGATATCTGGCTGCCGATATTCCTTCCCTTCAAATCCCGGATGGACGGCATAACAGGGTAAGTTTTCATGCGGCATCCTTATCCCGGACCCTGTTCCATGTACGATAAGAACTGTATGGATAACGAACATTTTCCCCTTAATACCCCTTTCAAGCCGTCACCCGCATTTATCACATGGTACAACGCCGTTTTCATGCTCATCATCGTATGTATCTTCATTTTCCTGTATGGCCCGATCACCGTATTCGCGGGATTGCTCCCGATCGCGAACCTGGTCATCCTCCTGTTATTCGCGATCGCCATCATCCTGTTTTTCTCCTGGGTGAAATTGTATTATGCCAGCATGTGGTATGAACTCCACCAGGACGAGATGCGGTGGAAACGCGGAGTCTGGTTCCGCGGTACCGGAATCGTGCCCTATAACCGGATCACCAACATCGACATCAGGCAGGGACCGGTCATGCGCTGGCTGGGAATTTCAACCCTTTCTATCCAGACCGCCGGTTACTCGGGAACTGCGCAGCCTGAGATCAGCATCCAGGCGATCGTCCACGCCGATGAACTCAGGGAACTGATCCGGACGAAGGTCAGGAGTTGCAGCGCCCTGGGCGACGGGACCGGGACCGGCAGGCCGGTGACTCCCGGTCAGGGCGCATCGACAGATGAGCAGATCCTCGGGGAACTGAAGGCAATCAGGCAGCTCCTTGAAAAAAATAGCTGAAATTCTTATTTTTCTGGCTCTTTTGGCATCCTGAAAGTAATAAAAAGGTATAGTGGCATTGTTACTCCTCACGTTCCACATAAATCACGACGAAAAAATGAAGAAAATTCTGTCATCGAATCTTAACGAAAAAAGTACAGGGATGTCTGGTCTTATCTGGTGTTGCGATTGTCTCCGCCGCCCCCGAAAGGCGCCCCGGCGGTGGTTCAAAATGAATTAATGACGGTATTACCTGACGAATTTGTCATTTTGATATTCTGAAAGAGGAAGTTCATCGTGTCAATACGAGGGGAACTCGTTTTGGATTTGGAAAAGTCCGGTGGCTGAATTGACACACTTTACCCTAATAAATTCCATATCTCCTCAATTCATCTACAATATTTTTGTATTCAGACTCCCCCGGAGCTCCGCCCCGCCGCGCTGAGGCGTCCCGGCCAGGATAGTGAGAGATCTAAAAAATTATCTTCCTGCAACAATTACCCCTGTAACTTTTTCCATTGGCTATCCTGATGGGGGGGCAGGGAGGGGGGTGAAACCCCCTCCTGTCGAAGTGCTGCATAAACACAGTGAGGATGCCGACAGAGCGGATTTTTTCGCATTTTTTTACCCGCTGAGTCGTTGCGGGAAGTTCCGGTAATCTTCGTAGATCTCACCGAGGTCCTGGTCTTCCGGAGGACGGTAGGGTGCGGGCTGATACCCGAGGACCTTCCTGAGGTCCCGCCGG
>DATKKE010000037.1:0-84606 GCA_035543455.1 Methanoregulaceae archaeon | reverse complement strand
CAATTAACAGATAACATGTGAGAAGAGATGGATATCGATACTAACATAATTGCAAATTTGATAACAGGATTCGCAACTTTAGTTACAGCAATAATAATATTATTTACGTTATTCGAAATGCAAAAACAAAGAAAAATGACTTATAAGCCAATTCTCGTTGTCCCAAAGGTGAATTTTTTTTATTTAAAAGAACACACAATTGATTGTGATTAATTTTAAATTATTATTTTTTAGGAGAATAGATCCCCTTATGTTCGATAAATTGATTGATTCCGTCATCTCGAATTTGCTGTAATGTATGACTAATAGCAAGCGTTAGTTCAGCCACATGTCTAAAAGCACAGTGGGGTCTATCAAACGATTCTCCAGGAGTAACCCACCATTCACAGGTTTCCTCCTTACAGATATCTTTAATCAATGGACAAAAGCTGGGCATACTTGTGTATTCTAATCAAAAAAATATAAAATTATTGACCATTCATCTTTTTAATTGGACTCGCAGTTGACTATGTATTGTTTTAACAAAAAATTGGTTTAGAGGATAAATGGGATAAGCATCTTTGTATCTTCCATATAGGTAATATATTCATCTCCCATTTGAGCCACAAGGGCCTTTTCTTCAATGTAAATCCGATAACCGTACACGATTCCAAATACCAGGATCAGTATAAGCAAAGCTCCCCAGGACTGAATTGCAAATCCGATTCCTATCAGTGTCAATAGTGCCCCTGTGTATGACGGATGCCTGATGAACTGGTAGGGCCCCTCTCTGATTATTGCCTGTCCTTTCTGTATACTGACCAACATTGAAAAGTACTTACCGAGTATTGCAATTGACCATTGCCGCAGAACGATTCCTCCAATCATAAGTGCTATGCCAAGATAGAATGTCCATTCGGGCAATACAGCAATTTTCTCCCGGGAAAATGCAAAGGTTACAAAAATGGCTGCTATCACACCGATAATTACAGCCATCCCAGAACCCCGGTCTTTTCTCTCCAATTTCACTCCGCTCCGGTATTGGTGGAGGCGTGGAATAATCATAGATCCGATAATTTCCGAAGCAACCCACCCATAAAACACAACACTGAACAAGATTGCCTCTCCATACGAAGAGAAGTAAACGGGCAACCATGGGCTCATTACTATCAGTACAATCATCGAGACTCTGACCAGAGATTATAATCTACACAAGATAGCATTTATGAATTTTTATTTTGGCATGCATTTCTGATTTGTCGATGAATGACAGAACCTCTTCATGAATACTATCAAAATAAGTGACGGTCTTTCGAACACCTGCTTCGTACACATCGGCTTTGAAGGATGTTGTGTTATCTTTTTCGGTGATCCATAACTCTTTTTAACAGCCAGGCCATGTTATTCCCTGCATCCCGTGCCCTTGTGAGACCTTCCTCATCCTTTAATACATCCCCGATTTCTCTTCCCACTCCCAACACAGGGAATCCCGGTACGATGATGCCTCCGGCGAGAAGGAAATGGAGCATGGTATCAGAGGTTCGAATGCCGCCGGACCTTCTCACCGCAACGATTGTTGTACCTACCTTGCGCCGGTAAAGCCCGCCGTTCGCCATCGAAACGAAACCGGCCCGGTCGATCAAAGCCTTCATTTCGGCAGTTACATCCAGGAAGTATACCGGCGAACCGAGGATAATGCCGTCTGCCTCAACCATTTTATCGATGCATTCGTTCACCATATCGTCAACGAGGACACATTGGCCGTCCTGATTCTCAAAACATTTCATGCATGCCGTGCATCCCCGGATCTTTTCACCGCCGATCTGGACGAGCTCAGTCTCGATGCCTTCGTTTTCAAGCTCTTCAAATACATGCCTGATTAGGATGGAGGTATTCCCATCTTTCCGTGGGCTTCCATTAAATGCAACAACTTTTGTCATATCAAACACCTCCCTACTTCCACCTGATCTTGAGTGGTTTACGACCAGGGATATGTTTAGGTCGGTATTTAGGATACCCAAGCATCATTGCATAGGCAGGCACCCTTCCTTCCGGCAGGTCATAGTAGTCTAACAAAGGTTTGTGCATTTTCGACGCCATCGCGACGAATCCTGCCCAGCATGTCCCGACACCGAATGAAGGCGCCGTGATATCCACATGGGTGAGTGCAATGATCGCATCGATCGGGGCAAGCTGGTTGTCTCCAGGAATGTGAGGAACAAGGAGGTTGGGAGCCCCACGGCAGATTACGTCGCTTCCGTTTTTGTATGCCTCTATCAGGTGCGGTGCATAACTGCTCATAGGATGGTTGCTTTCAGCCAGTTCCTCCATCCAGTCCATGGTCAAGGCCGCGACCTCCTGCACCTTCCATGGATCGTGGATAACAAGCCATTCAACGGGCTGGCGGTTCCCACCTGATGGTGCATAACGTGCGATATCCAGAATGGATGTAATTGTCTCGCGGTCGACCGGCTCCGGCAGGTACTGTCGGATCGACCGCCTGCTTTTCACGTAGATGCTGAGTTGTTCCGGCGACATTTTGCCTTTTTCATCCATTTCTTTCTCCGGATGAGAGCGCTGTATATTTCCAGATTCCTGAACGAGGGCCCCTGTTGGACAAAAGGCTTCACATTGGCCGCATGATATGCACATACCAGTTTTTTCTCCTCTGATAACAGGAAGTGTTTCTCCCTCACCAGGATCGATGATTGCCATCGGGCATACTTCAGAACAGATTGCACACAGGTTGCAGGTGTCTGGATCTACTTTTATTGTCATGAATAATCTAGAGAAATATTTTTCTCCATACTTAATTAGATAATGTAGCCATGAATTGATTAAAATTCTCGAAAATGCAAGCATATTGATTTTGCCATCTTTAACGACCCGCCTGAGGCGGCAACGTTTATTTCGCTGATTGCTTTGAGCGAGAACAGGAAAAAGGTAAGTACAGAGGATTTAATCTGTAATATCACCGGGTTTCGAAAAAAAAAAGTTGTTAATCCTAGGTAATCTGATGAGTGAACGGAGAAATATCAATTTGGTTATAGAGGATATCGTTACTACCATCCGGGAAAACAATTGTTGGAACTCGTGAAGTAAAGTTTGGCGAAATTAACGGAGCGAACCAAGATAATTGAGACGGACAGCAATTATAAACTGCCAGGAGCAAGGCGAAAATAAATTAGTGAAGAGATAAAATACCTGCGTTATTAAATGAAATGGATAAATTTAACCAAACAAACACTTCCACAAATTTTAGCTTTTATAGGTCTGAGTGTGCTGATTTTAATGGCAGCACTTTGTTATCTGGGATATATAGGGAATGGGGGTTTTTTTATCTGATTGGGTTAATTATTCTTATTGCAGTGCTATCAGGATGGAGAACTTACCCATCTTTGAAAGACGGCGAAGTATTTCTTAAGTAGGGAGATTTAACACCCGATTTTTGATAGCACTTTTTAAACACATCTAACACCCAACAACTTGAAAGAATCTCAAATGAAATGATTTATATAATACTACATGGATAGAACCATTTTATGATGTTATCTGGGGAAAAAAATGTAAAATTTAAATGCATTGCAAAATGGGTTTTCTTGTTTCTTTTTCTGATGTCCTCGATCTCTACTGTTCAAGCACAACAAGGACTTGTCGTTGTTCCTTCATCTATCAACATTAATGGAAGTGGCACCTTACTGGTTAATGCTATCGCAACAAGGACAGTTGTTCTTAATGCGACAGATAATATCACCAACATTAACTTCATCCCACTTGATCTTGTCACCAGCGATGGACAAAATATCATTCCGCAGCAATCAATAACCGCAACGTTGAACAATTCACAGATGGATAAAGGCACTTTTCAGCAGGTGCCCATCGTTTTCTCTCTGAAAGGCATAAATAGCGGTCAATATACAGGGGATGTATGGTTTACCTATTCAAATGAGAGTGTCAATGGAAGCGTCAATAAAATCCCAGTTACTGTTACAGTGAAAGCTTTTTGGGGATGGGCATTATTTTGGCTATTCGTCACAGTCCTTTTCAGCTATGCACTAGCCTATTATACGGCATCATTCAAACATCTTGACGAGATTGAAAAAGATCTTGATATTTTAAGAAAATACATAACGAATGATCCAGATCTTGCAACTAAGTATCAGTATGGAACAGGTACTGACGCCGAAGATAAACATAATAACAGGTATTACGAACAAATCCAGACTGACATGGATACGGTCGAAGAAAAAATAAGGTTGAAAGATAGCACTAATGCAGATACGTTTTTCAAAGATCTCCAAACCACTTGGGATTCATGGCAAAAAAACAGACACCAGTTGGTGCCCTTATTTAAGAAATTTGAGGAAATAATCATTGATCTGAATAGTTATACTCAAGATATTCCTGTAATTATGTCATTACGGCATGGACTACAGGATAAATTTGATAATATTGTATCCGATACAGGGCAAAAAGAAATGGTAAAAACAATCGATAACTACTCCAATTATTTAAACAGGCTAAAACAGGTATTGATTTCAATAGATCGAGATGAACAACAATTCAAATATTCAGATACTTGTAAAGCGTGTAAATCCCGGGAAGAATGCAAACAAATGATAAAAACGATGACAATTGATAATATCGATAATACACTTACGAACGTCAAAGAGCAGCTAGATAAAACAATTATTGGTCATCACACACCACCATCTGGATCAGAACCGCATATTCACTTGGCACCTTCTAAAATTAAGATACCAGATAGTGTGTTCGTACCAATTAGCCCGATGAAATATCTTTCAGGCTTAAATTACCAATTAATTTTGGCAAAGGTACGACTTTTCTTTTCAGGTGTTGGTGCTTTTCTCATTGTTGTTGCTATCCTCATTTATACCGGATATAGCCAGCTCTACAATTCAAACCCCACTTTCGGGGCGTCAATTTTTGATTGGGCAACCCTCTTATTATGGGGTTTAATGTCAGGGCCCAGCGCTGACGCAATATCACAACAGACAAAATCAAGACTGGGATTTTCAAAATAAAATTAAATCCAATTTAAAAAATTATGCCTTCTGCTGACTCAGCGCAATGATACCTTCAGCATTATCAAGGAGACTGGCAAGGTATTGTGGAACCCATTGGGCATTTTCATATTCCTCAAATGGTCGATATTCCCCCTGGATAGAATCCCCCTCTTTCGTGAATTTAAGGAGCCCTATCGGAGATCCCCCGCCTTGCACAAGCTGGTTCAATTCTTCCAATGGTTGCCTGCTGGTACTGGATACAATTTTTGTTTCATTCGGGAAGCCAACCACTATTACCACTAACCAGGCCCCCTGCGCCTCCTTGAGCATCTCATCGACCAAATCAGAAGTTTTCCTCATTTAAACCCTGAATGGCAAGAAAACTACCAAATTTTCCTGCGATACGGATGATATCCGGGAACTGATTTTGATTGCGGTTTCCATTCAATAATTTCGATTGAATCTTCTCTCAATTCGCAACTACCTGATGTATTTTTTCTCCGCGATAGGGGCGAAACAGCAAGCGACATACAGCAACCAATCAATGCTTCGCCTGTGATCTAATGAATCATACGATTTGAATCGAGCGATATCGAAATTATTGCACCTCTCTCCTATTATCCATTTCCCCCTATTACGCATATTGAGGGCACTCATACGTTACGTGTTGGAATTAAAACTGCGGGAATTTTCGTAGTTTACATTGGCTATTTATATTTCGCGCAATGACAAACTGGTATGACTCATAAGATTTTAGCGCTTCTTATCGTTTGTATCGCGATAGTGGTAATATCCGGGTGTACAGGTATTCCGGGTGGCCTGACGAAGTCCACCGTTTCACAGGAAGGAGGTAGCGCTGCAGGTAGTGGAGGACTGCAACCTGCAATTGGTACAAACATCGGTCACTCCGTAGTTGCACCTTCCGGGGGTGGTGGAGGTGGCGGCAGCTATAGCGGGGAGACCAGCCTCGATCGCTCGGGAGTTACACCTAACCCCATACCGACAATTCCTCCCCAGACGGGCGGGCTACCTGGCCAGGGGGTCGATACAAAAATCATCAAAACTGCACAGGTCACTCTTGAAGTGAAGAATGTAACCGATGCCGTAGAAACAATTAAGGCAATCTGTACGCAGAGAGGGGGATACCTTTCGACGACGACCATCGGAAAGAACTATAATGATCAGGCCACCGGAACGGTGATTCTCCGGATCCCCGCAGATCAGTTCGACAGTGCACTCTCCGGTGTAAAAACAATCGGAACGGTAAAATCCATCTCCACGCAGGGGCAGGACGTAACCGAAGAGTATGTCGATGTCCAGGCCCAGATCTCCTCGTATGAGAATCAAATCTCACAGTACAATCTGATTATGAAAAATGCCACGAATGTCAAGGATATCATTAACATCCAGCAGCAGATCGATCAGGTGCAGACCAGTCTGGACCGGCTTAACGGGAGGATGAAATACCTTAACAGCCAGATCGATTATTCGACCATCACGGTGACTTTGCAGGAACCGGAACCAGTCGGGGGACAGACAGGTCACAACTTCGTAGCCGCGATAAATGAGGGGATCAATGGTTTCTTCAGTGTAATCGATGTGATTATCGTTTTCTTCCTGAGCATTATTCCGCTTATTATAATAGGATTAGTGGCATATGGCGGATACAGGGTCTGGAAACGGAGATACCGGTAAAAATGGATATTAGTATGCCGGTGTCACTGGAGACAAAATAAATTTTTCCGGTATACTTCAAGTCGAAACCCGAATGTCGGATTAAATGATTATCCGGTCCGGGATAAATTACTCTTTTTTTACGGCTGGTATGAAAAAGTCAGACCGGGAGTCAATAACCCTTTCTTTTTTCATGCCCATCTATGAGCCAATGGCTCATAGCGCGCTCTGTGGAACGCATATTATTCGAAGACTCAAGCATACAGAATGAAAAACGAGTAGTTCTTTTTCCAAGTGATCTTTGGCAGGGAGCGAAGGCCGAAAGGAATTTGGGATGTAAACCCGGTGTAGAAACCAGCCAGAACTTCTATCGAAAGCAACTTGCGTCAGTGAACGCGAATGGTAAATTGTCTTCAGTGGAAGTAATCTCCCCGCCGGAGTATGAGATGTCACAACGAAGTAAAGTTTGCGGAGTGGATGTTCACAAACAATTCTTTGTCGCTGCACTTCTTTCACAAACTGGGGAATCGACAATTAAGAGGTTCCAGTCGGATAAATCTGGACTTCTTGAATTCAAGGAATGGGTACTCAATGAAGGATGTGAACAGGTAGCATTGGAATCCACCGGGGTTTACTCTCATACCCTGGATAACCCAAAAGTATTTGGTTCTGTTCCTGAATTTCTTTTTATGATATGGCAGACTTCGGCAGGAATGATTGTTTATTATATTGATTGGCTAAAACACTACACCCGACGATATTTCTTCCAATAATCCGTCCCGGGATAATGATCGAAAAACGAAAGATAAACGAGACTGAAGAATGAATGAACTAAAACGGTCCTTAGGTTTCTGGGGGGCTGCAGGAATTGGAATTGGTGCAATAATCGGCACGGGAATTTTTGTCCTTATCGGCGTTGCATCCGGAATCGCCGGGCCGGCCGTTATCCTGTCTTTTATTATTGCAGGGTTTGTGGCACTCCTTACCGGTCTTTCTACCGCAGAACTAGCTTCATTTATCCACGAATCTGGTGGGAGCTATATTTACACAACAAAAGCATTCGGTGAGTTTCCGGGTTTTGTCGTAGGATGGATGAAATCATTTGATTACATCGTGGGTGCAAGTGCAGTCAGTGTTGGATTTGCAGCGTATTTGACATATTTTATCGGTATTCCTGCAACTACCAGTACTCTGGTAGTCATCGGTACTGTGTGGCCCCTTATCCTGATGATGCTAAATCTCAAAGGCATCAAAGAAGCCTCCGGAACCAACAATTTGCTGGTTGCCCTCAAAATTCTGGCATTACTGCTTTTTATTGTTGTAGGTGCATCTGCCCTTATTACCAAGGGAAATTATTCGAATTATTATCCATTCTTCCCGCATGGATTTTCCGGGGTGATGTCCGGGGCAGCTATCATTTTTTTTGCCTTTATAGGATTCAACACGATTGCCATTATGGCAGAAGAAATTAAAAATCCTGAAAAAAACGTACCGAAGGCGATTTTATTTGCATTCGCAATATGCACCTTGATTTATATTGGAGTTGCAATTGTAGCCGTTGGGGTGGTCAACTGGTCACTGCTTGGGTCATCCAGTGCTCCGCTGGAATTTGCGTTGAAGGCGGTCACCGATAATATTTTAATTCTGCAGTTTGTAGCAATATCTGCGTTATTTGCTACGACATCGGTAATCATGGCATCTATTATGGGAGGATCCCGGGCCCTCTTTGCGATGTCCCGCCAGGGCGTTCTGCCAAAAGAATTATCTAAAATTTCCCGCCAGAACGTTCCGGCGTTCACGATAGTTTTGTGTGGGATTATCATCAGCGGGATTGTGGTTGCAACAAATGGTAATCTGGACTGGCTAGCCTCGCTTTTTAATTTCGGAACGCTTCTGACCTTCATTTTTATTAACCTCAGTTTAATTAAACTCCGAAAGGATATGCCTGATATTGCGAGAAGTTTTAAAGTCCCCTTATACCCGTACACACCGATTTTTGCTTTGATTAGCTGTATTATTCTTGCATTTTATCTGAATTCAAATGCAGTCTTCACCGCCTTTTTTTTCCTAGTAATTGGAATTGTGGTCTTTTATCTAAATAAAAAAAGAAAAAGTGCTACAGGCGGAAGATAATCGCACAACCGGTACCTAGCACTCCTCCCGGTGCCTTGCATCTACGGTTGTTGGCAGATTTTTCACTCCGAAAAGAATTCGCAGATCAACCGCAGACGCAAGAGAACCCAACAGATGGTATTGGAACGTTGATCTCCTTGGTCCTTCCCAAAAACTAAATCATTCCGTATCAAGTATAAATTATGATCTCGTACGAGGAAATACTTCGGGCAAAGAAGGTTATCTCACCGTATATCATCCGTACTCCTCTTGTATATTCTCCTACGTTTTCAGAAATGACCGGAGCCAACATCTATCTCAAACTGGAAACCCTCCAAAAAGCGGGATCATTCAAAATCAGGGGGGCAGCATACCGGATCCTGAATCATAAACATGAAATCGGACCTGCAGGAGTGATCGCAGCATCTGCCGGCAATCATGCACAGGGTGTCGCGGTTGCCGCAAGCATCGCCGGGGTCCCGGCAACCATCGTTATGCCGGTCCATGCATCGATAACCAAGCAGATGGCGGCGAGAAGCTATGGAGCCAGGATAATACTGAAAGGTGAAAACCTCCAGGAATCTATTGAGGCTGCAGAATTAATTGCCAAAGAAAACGGTGCGGTCTTCATTCACCCCTACGATGACCCCGATATTATCCACGGCCAGGGGACTATCGGTCTCGAAATCATCGAAGATCTCCCGTCTGTCGATATGGTACTTGTCCCTGTGGGGGGCGGGGGACTAATAAGCGGGATCGCAACTGCGTTATCTGCCCGGCCAAACCCTGTCAGCATTATCGGAGTCCAGGCCGAGGCATGCCCGTCTGCGTACATGGCATTTCATGAAGGAGCGGCAATATTTTCGAAACCGGGTAAATCGGTGGCCGATGGAATACTTGTGCCGCAAACAGGCAGCCTGACGTTTCCTGTCATGAAATCGCTTGTGAGCGATATCGTCCTTGTTAATGAAAAAGAAATTATCAGGGCCATGCTTCTTCTGCTCGAAAGGAAAAAAATTATCGCCGAGGGAGCAGGGAGCACCCCCCTTGCTGCAGTGCTTTTTAAACGCATCGCAGTTCCCAGGGGTGCAGATATCGTCCTTGTGATATCGGGCGGGAATATTGATGTACCGCTGTTTACCCGGGTAATAGAATACGCATTAACTCAGGAAGATCGCATCACGCATATTACCGCCTGGATTCGCGATATTCCCGGATCTCTTGCAAAATTATTGTCCCTTATTGCAGAACAGGACGCTAATATTATTCATATCGAACAGAGAAAGGAGAAATCCGATTTTCATCTCGATACCGTGATCGTCGAAATAGATATCGAAACCCGGGGAACCGATCATGCACAACAGATCAGAGCGATAATCACAAAAGCGGGTTACAGAATTGCATGATCGGTTACATAGGAGAAACCCAAAATCTTTGGAAGTGAAGAATGTGGTTCGGACCGGGGCTGTGGCATCAGGAACGCCTGGAAAAATACATCCATAATGGCTTCCATTCCGGGATATTTTAACAAGCAACCCGGAGCATGTTATTCGGGCGTAGCAGCGGATACCTCAAGGGATACGGGTAGCATTCCAGGCACCCTGCATCAGGTCTTGAATATTCCTTGGTAACCTGGTAACGGTACGACCATCATGTCCATGGTAACCTGATAACGGTACGAACCGTCATGTTCCTTGGTAACCTGGTAACGGTACGAACTATTCATGTTCCATGGTAACCTGGTAACGGTACGAACCATTCATGTCCATGGTAACCTGGTAACGGTACGAACCGTCATATCTTCAATTATTTCCTGTTTATTTCTTCCCTCATCCTATGGAATGTATCGTATAACATCCCGCGGAATTCGACCCCGACATCCTCCCAGGTCTTATTATAACAGTTCTCATCGATTGATGATCCCGGGTCTTTGCTGCGGATTTCCTCCCTTCGGGGTAAACGGGTGAAAATCCGGACATACCCGGAAATCAGGATCAGGATGAATATAATCAGGTATATCAACGGGATGAACAATGAGAAACCCGGAAAAAGTCCGATAGTGTATTGCCGGTCGATATACCTCAGGATATTGAATATGAAGGCAAGAAAAAAGAGCGTTCCGATTCCCGAAAAAACAGGGCCGGGAAGATCGGCCGGAAACGGGAACGAGTAGAAGATCTCTGCGATCATTAAGAAAATCACGAAAATGATAATAATCGCAGTGTTTGCGATAATAAAATCGATTATTCCCGTCAGGGATCCGTCTCCGATACTAACCGAAAAATACCTGAGTGCTGCCATCAGGATAAGAAAAATGACGATCCCAAAAAATCCTGAAACAATAATCCATGGTACCGATCTCTCTCTCCTATTAACCATACCCGATTCCCTTACCAGACAATACTCCCCAATGCTATATCATACCCGTCGGCCCGTTGCGTATATAGTCTATAGGAATTATAGGGGAAGGAGTTAAGCAAAATAAAAAATGATGGTACGTAACCCTGTTCAAAAGCCGGGCACTCACGACCAGTATTATGTCTCAATCTGAAAAATTCCGTACGTATCAGCCATCCCTGCCCGATTCTCCCGTTCCCGATCCATGCTATAAATTTGATATGCATGTTCATTCGGGGTATTCTTCAGATTCCATTAACAGCGTCGATGCTATTGTAAAAAGTTGGGAAAACAACGGTATCCTCCCCCTTGTATGCGATCATGATACCATTCGCGGGTCTTTGAAGGTGTATTCGGCGATCAGAAAAAAAGACCCCGACATCCCCCTCATCCTTGCAGAGGAGATAATGACTATTGACGGAGAGATAATCGGGGCATTCCTGACCGAAGAAATTTCCCCTGGCCAGTCAGCCGAAGAGACCCTTGACGAGATAAGGTCCCAGGGTGGTATCTCGATCCTGCCTCACCCGTTTTGTACGTACCGGAGAAGTGCCATTACGAGCGAAGCACGTGAGAGGATATCAGGGGATATCGATTGTATTGAAGGATATAACGCACGAATCCTTCGGGAGACGGAGAATATAAAGGCGGTCATGCATGCAAGGAAGTATTCAAAACCTGTTTCAGTCGGGTCGGATGCGCATACTCCATTTGAACTTGGCATCAGCTATGTCACCCTGGCACCTTTCTCGACTCAGTACGATCTTCTGAAAAATCTCCGGGCAGGTGCAATCGTCTTTCGGATGACCAATCCTAAGATCCATTATATTACAAAAGTAGTGAAGGCGGTAAAATTACTGCAGCCGGGTTTCTCTTTGTAACTGATCCTGTGTGTACGGGAAATTTATTGCGATGTCTGAAGAATAAGAATCCTCTATACTAAATGGTTTTCCGAAATTCAAAGGTTGTATCGGGCAGGAAACGATTATTCTTTCTGCCGGGATTAGTTCCCAAAAAAATGAGTGACAGAGGTTACGAGGCACTTAAAACATTGCCTTACCGGTATTAACAAAAATAATTGTATAAACCGAGCCCAAAACAGAACAATTTCGATACCTTAAGGTTTTCTCAGGAGCGCTGCCCGGTTCAGAAAATAGAGACGATCTTCGACCTTCGCAAGACCCGCGTCCATTGCCTTTTCAACGGTGGAACGAAATTCCTTTCCTGAAACCACGAACGGCGGCTCCGCGATAAAAAGCAGGCCGCGAGGTACGAGCAGTGAGGAGATTTCCCGGAACAGTTTTGAAGCATCTGGTACTTCGTGGACAACGAAAATTGCAAAGGCCACATCGATCCTGCCGTCCCACTCTGGGGAAAGACCGAGACTGTCAGGTTTACACTGGTGAGTAACGATCCGCGGCATCAGTCCTTCAGGTTCCAGGTTCTTCATGAGGAGGCTGAGCATCTCCTCCTGGAGATCCACGGCGATTACGGTTCCTGTTTCGCCGGTATTCTTTGCAAACTCCCGGGTGAAGAAACCAGGACCGCAACCGAAATCGAGGATCTTATCGCCTGGTTTGATGTAACGGTCGGCAAGACGATCGGGGCGGTAGAGAATCCATCGAAGACGTGAGTCAAGGTGCCGGGCACGTGAGGACGGAAACACATCGTGGGCCCGTCCCTTCCTTTGGTTCCTTTCGGAACCCGCTGTTCCGTCAGGAGCATCATTCCGGGGCATTCAAGGACTATTGGGGGGAATGGGATAAAAGTGCTTCTATAGGGGAGAGAACCGGCATTGTAAGGGTCCATGCCGACGCCAGAACCCTCTTCGACTTCGCCTGCAGGGCCGTTTCCGTCGGAACAATATACCCGATTCATAAAACATTACTTCATACTTTTAAAAAAAGTTCGACAAATCCACGAATTGCATCCCGGTTTCCAAAGAATCGTTTCTGCCTGTGGTTGGATCGTTGATTATCTCCTGGACTCCTTCAGGACAATGTCCACTTCTTCAAGTACTGTCTCTTTTTTATAAGGTTTACTGATATAACCGCGGCCCCCTTCCTTTATCGTATCCGATACATGACTGCCCTGTGAATCCGCAGATACAATGAGGATTTTTGCGTCCGTATCGAATTTCAGGATCTCCTGCATACATTCCCTGCCACCCATACGTGGCATGATCATGTCCATAAGAACAAGGTCGGGCTTGAGTTTTTTATATTGTTCTACACCTTCAATCCCGTCGTTTGCCTCGCCAACGATTTCATGGCCGCCATTCGTCAGTATCAAATTCAGCAGCTGCTTCGCGAATATAGTATCATCAACAAGTAATATCCGCCCCATGATGTCAACCCAAGTCCACTATCTCACTCTCAGATATTAATAAGGTATCTCATGGCGATTGCCGACGCATCAAAGCCTGAATTATCATTGACTAAGAGAACGGAGTCCAGAACGATATCTTAAAAATCAGGAATACTATTAAGGTCCGGCCTAGCAACCCCGGATCAGTTCCTGGTATTTCGGTATACCAGATACAGGCGCAATTTTTTCCATGCAGCTGACAAGTTCCTGTCAGATCCGGGCGCGGTTTATAAAGGAGAATAAGGATTTTACAAACAATAGGAACGTGAGTCACACCGGAACAAGAATTAAATCCCTAAAATATATCGTAATTTTAGACCTGTTTTTGTAAAACAAGCGGAAATACGGTTGGTATATCGAGAGAGTTACAGCAGATAACCTCCGGGATATCGTCCCGGTTCACATATATACCAGCCAACCTGACGTTTGTAGGATACGTTGTGTATCGCAAAATGTAGGATGTCACGCATGAAAACAATCACTATGTTCTCCATTGCAATGGTTCTGCTTCTCGCTCTATGCGGTGCAGCCTTTGCAGACAGGAATATTCCTGCAACCCCGGAAATCCAGGGTATTTCAACTTCAACTTCAATCCAGGCACAGGGAACCGTAACCGAGACCGATTCACTCGCATGGACTTCCGCTTCAACCGGTAGCACCCAGGCTTCACAGGCAATCGGTCCGCCGCTGGGAGACCAGCAGGTCCAGTACACCACCGGATATAATGATCAGTATGTGGGTGTATCAGGTCAGACCACCTTTGTAAAGTCGATGGCAGTCGGCACGGGAAACAAGATCGCTGACGGCAGCAATGTTGCAGCCAACACCAACATCCAGTTCATTGCGATCGACACCGGTCGTGCAACACGTTCTGAAGATATTCTTCTTGACGGGGTAGCAAATTCGACAAGTACCGGAGACGCTATCCTCTGTCCGTTTGCATCCGCAACCTCGGCAGTCATCCCGCCGTACTGTAACATCATCCAGGCAGGAAGTGGATTCGACTCGACCCTGACCTCGACCGTGTCCAAGGCAAGCGACAGGTTTGTCGGAACCGACTCGACCTTCCCGGTAACTCTCAACTACAACGTAGCATCCAAGGGTATCACGCTCTCGGACGGAACCTCATCACCGATGATCGGTTCAGCATCAGCCTACGTAAAGGCCCATATCCAGGAAGCACGCAACAGCACTGACGGAACCGCAACCGGCGACGTCGGTAAGAAGTCTGAGGACATCGTCTACTCCGAAACCTCAACCGCGAGCGGCCTGATCAACAGCTTCTCAAAGTCGATCTCCTACCAGAGCGGCTTCAACCTGATCTAATCTTTTTTTAAAAGGCCTGAAAGTCCTTAAATTGGAATTCACTGCATTTTCATCCGTTCCTAACCATTTCAGAAAACAAGAATTTTATTTCCGGTCAAACACACCTCATATCGGAATGCTATTAAAAGAAGGGAAGAAACCGGGGCTTTAATTTATCTTATCGTTTCGCATATTTACCGGGGAACCTGTTATTACCCCATTCGTCCATTGGCAGTTGTTGGATTATCGATTCGGGTCTCATCGGTGTAAAAAAAATTTCCTGTCAACCTGATTCATGCGAATGAAAAATCCTGGTCCATTCTCTTCTGTTCGGTCTATGGCCATTTTTTAAAATTATCCCAACTTGGCCCTTGCCCAGGTTGTCGGTCGGCACGGTCACTGGATGACAGATACATTTATTGTCTTGGAGGGAATTGATAAAATTCTCAACCAGGTGATCGTCAATGCCAGTCTGTGAACGATGCGGATATAACGCCTCCCCTGAGGCCCGGTACTGTATAATGTGCGGAATACGGTTGAATACCCATTCTGAAACCGGTGGAGGGTTATTTGGAAATTTAAAACACCTCTTGCGGGGTTCCGCGGGAGAAGATGAACTTTCAGCGTGAAATGTTATATTTTACCGGATTCTCTCTAAAGATGTCATCGGGGCAGTGCATAATATCCCCGGTGGTTTCAGAGAGAGACCATAAATGATCCACTACTCGTTTTGTTTCAATTTTTTTTAAAGAATCAAGCATGAGCCAGGACGATCGGAATAACATATCATCCGGCTTAAATAGGGGTCATCCTCCCGGTAACCCTGCATTCATCCCAAAGTAAAAAAAATTGAAAATCAGGTTACGATAAACTGCCCGTTCATAACCGTCGGATGCACATCACAGCGGAAATAATAGGTGCCCGGGGTTGCCGGGGCGGTAAATATGTACGTGATATTTTGTCCCCCGGTGATTATTTCCCCGGAAAATATTTTTGTGGTGGCACTCGGGGAAGTATAAACGGCAAAATTATGGGGAATGCCCGTGACCTGTGCCGACCCTGCAGGTTCCTGGTTCTGGAAATGTACGATAATGCGAGCTCCTGCCGGAACGGAAACAGTCGATGTATTGAAGGCCATTTTCCTGGCAACAAGGTCGATTGATACATCGGGGCCGGGTTTTACCGGTGTTATTACCGTTCCGGGCGCGGACGTGACAACCGGAGAAGGTGTATTTATCGGTGTATTCCCGGCAGGGACGGGTGATATTGTTGTTACGGGATTTTGGGAAGGGGCATAACCGGCTGGAGAGCTTGTACATCCGGCAAGCAAGGTGCTAAAAAGCGTTATCAGGATCAGGATAACGATCAGGTGCCTGGCATTCATACTGCAACGGGAGATCGTCAAGGCTTATAAATATATTCTGCTGCCACGCTGGATGAGTCGGTATGCAGTGAAATAGCAGCAGTTTCTGCAGAATTAAAGGTATCAAAAATTCTTGTTTATGTTTCAGATTTTAATTCTTAGCGCAATCTTTATGGGAGGGATAAGAAATTTTCCCCCATGAAACTCATTCTGACCGGCGTGCTTGCGCTTCTCATTTCAGCCGTTCTTATCGCCGGTTGCACCAGTTATTCTCCCTCCGGGACTGTTGGGACAACAAGTGTTCCCACCCAGTGCCAGGTATGCCAGGCCCAGCCGGCAACAACCGCCCCACCCCCGGTTTATAATAAACCCACTCTTGCAGTTCAGGTTGCACCTGCCCCCGGTCCCGATGAAGGCATTCACAAGATCAAACATATCATCATTATCATGCAGGAGAACAGGGCATTCGATCACTATTTCGGCACGTACCCCGGGGCAGACGGCATCCCGATGAACAATGGCACACCAACCGTATGCATCCCCGATCCCGTCAGCGGCCTGTGCCTTGCACCGTACCATGATTCCAATGATTCGAACTACGGCGGCCCCCACGGGGAATACGATTCAATTGCAGATATCGACGGGGGAAGGATGGACGGGTTCCTCCGCCAGCAGCTCGAAGGGATAAAGAATGCCTGCAACCTGACCTCCGATTCAGCAACCTGCATGAACCACCTGGCGACAGTTGATGCAATCGGCTATCATGACCGGCGCGAAATACCGAATTACTGGGCATACGCCGATACTTATGTTCTCCAGGACCATATGTTCGAATCGGGAGGGACATGGAGCCTTCCCCAGCACCTGTTCATCGTATCAGCATGGTCTGCAGTATGTAAGTCGACCGATCCGATGAGTTGCGTCAACGAACTCCAGGGGCCTGACAGGCTCATCCTTGCAGCCAACGGGACGCCGACCGAGATTCCCAATTATGCCTGGACCGATATCACGTACCTGCTCCATATGAAACAAATCTCATGGGCGTATTATCTCGATGAAGGCGATCAGCCGGACTGTGCTAATGATGCGATGTTCTGTGCAGCCCAGCCCCAGCGTGTCGGTGTCCCCCAAATCTGGAACCCCCTGCCCTGGTTTGAAACGGTTAACCAGGATAATGAGACTGCTAATGTCCAGTCCCTCGATAATTATTTCGTTGCTGCGAAAGCCGGAGACCTTCCCCAGGTCTCCTGGATCACCCCGAACAACAGGGACAGCGAACACCCGCCAAGCAATGTTTCAGACGGCCAGGCGTATACCACGGCAATCATCAATGCTGCAATGGAAAGTCCGGACTGGAACAGCACGGCGATATTCCTTGCATGGGATGACTGGGGTGGCTTTTACGATCACGTGGTACCGCCTGTTGTGGATGAAAACGGGTATGGTATCAGGGTACCTGCCTTAGTAATCAGCCCCTATGCAAAGAAAGGGTATATAGACCACCAGACCCTGAGCTTTGATGCCTATCTCAAGTTTGTCGAGGATGATTTCCTCGGCGGAGCACGGATCGATCCCGCTACCGACAACCGGCCTGACCCACGCCCGTCCGTCAGGGAGAACATTTCAATCCTTGGTGATCTGACCAGCGACTTTGATTTTAACCAGACACCCAGGCCCCCGACGATCCTGCCGGTTTATCCCGGTAAACAATAATGTTTGAACAGAGAATGCAACATTGTAAGAACACGCCAACAATCAGATAAGAATGAAGCATAATCAGGAGGATTTGAGGAGATGAGATACGACTTAGTAATGTTGCTGGCATGCCTGGTGTTTATTATCCTTTTTTCAGGTTGCACAAACCTGAATCCGGGCATCCCTCCAGGAACAAATGTAACGCCCACCCATCCCATGGTGCTGCCTCCGGCCCCTTCAACCAGGCCGACCCTGGCTATCCCCGTGACCCTCCCCGCCGGTAAGGACGAAGGGATCCATAAGATAAAACATGTAATCATTATTATGCAGGAAAACAGGGCATTTGATCATTATTTCGGAACCTATCCCGGCGCAGACGGTATCCCGATGAATAACGGAGTCCCTAAGGTCTGTAATCCCGACCCGTTAACAGGACAATGTGTCCTCCCCTACCACAATGCGAACGATGTCAATTACGGGGGGCCGCACGGCCAGTACGATTCTGAAGCAGATATAAACGGGGGTAAAATGGACGGGTTCATCAGTTCGCAGGAACGGGCCATTAATATCACCTGTAGTAACGATCAAGCGCACCCCGGGTCATGTGCGGCAGAATTTGCACAGCTTGACGTCATGGGCTACCACGATAGGAGAGAGATTCCCAATTACTGGGCTTATGCCGATAATTATGTTCTCCAGGACCATATGTTTGAATCTGCCGCTTCCTGGAGCCTTCCCTCCCACCTGTTCCTTGTATCAGGATGGTCCGCAAAGTGCAGTTCGAACGATCCGATGAGTTGTGTCGATGCCTTACAGGGCCCTGGCAGGCTTATTCTTGATAAGAACGGAACCCCTAACGAAATCCCCGATTATGCATGGACTGATCTTACCTACCTGTTGCACCTGAATAATATCAGCTGGGCGTACTACCTCGATGAAGGAGATCAGCCTGACTGTGCCGATGACGCGATGTTTTGTGAGGCACAATCTCAAAGAGTAACGGTGCCTGAAATCTGGAATCCGCTTCCCTGGTTCGAGACCGTCAGGCAGGACAAGCAGGTCGGCAATGTCCAGGCCCTCGATAAGTATTTCATTGCAGCAAAGACCGGAACGCTTCCGCAGGTCGTTTGGGTCACGCCAAACCAGACAGTCAGCGAGCATCCGCCTGCACTGGTATCCACTGGTCAGGCTTACGTGACCACGATCGTTAATGCCGCAATGGAAGGACCCGATTGGAACAGCACGGCAATATTCCTGACCTGGGATGACTGGGGAGGTTTTTATGACCATGTAGTCCCGCCAACAGTAGATAAGAATGGATACGGCATCCGGATTCCGGGAATTGTCATCAGTCCTTATGCAAAGAAAGGATATATCGACCACCAGACCCTGAGCTTCGATGCCTATCTCAAGTTCATCGAGGATGACTTCCTCGGCGGCCGGAGGATAGACCCGGCAACCGATGCACGCCCGGACCCACGACCTGATGTGAGAGAAAATGTGGCAATCCTTGGAGATATCAGGCAGGATTTTAATTTCAGCCAGGAACCAAGACCTCCTGTAATACTAAAACCATATCCCGGGAAATAATACCTTTTTTTGACATTTCCGGGAAAGATTACGCAATCTTTCTCGGAAAGACCCCTGTTACCCCTGAAACCTCTTTGTTTTCATCGAACATGGATGGAATACATCAACGATCCGGGGTGATTTTTTAATGGATTACGACATTATAAATAACAGATTACGAGAGGCCCGAGGAATCGGATAATGAAATTCTTGTTCTTTGATGAGGTCTGGAAAAGACCGTACCTCATCCTGACCTTGATCGTTGTCAGCACTATTGTAACACTTTTAATCAATATCTACGGACTGCTCATCGGGATTACCATTGTACTCTCGCACCTGTTCTATATCCCCATAATTCTCACTTCATATTATTATCCGCGAAGAGGCGTAATTTTCGCAATATTCCTCTCTGGAGTATATTGCGGATTAGTACTTGGGATCGGTCACCCCACATCGAACGATATAATTGCCGCTTTTGCACGTTCTGTCGTATTCGTAATTGTCGGCGCCATCATAGCATACCTGAGTGCACGGGCCCATTCCGACACGCAGATGTGCCGGAGACTGGTATCTGTAATCGAGTCATCGCGGGATGCTATCGTCGGTGAGACCCTGGACGGTATAGTGACTGACTGGAACGCCGGGGCGGAAGATCTCTACGGGTACACATCGGAGGAAATGACGGGTACTTCAATCTCCCGCATTATCCCCACCGATCGGGTTGAAGAAAACAGGGGACTGCTCGACAGGATCCGTCATGGCGAAACCATAGAGCGGTATGAAGCCGAGAGGGTCACAAAAGCCGGTAAAATAATACAAATTTCCCTGTCTCTCTCCCCAATAAAGGATATCCAGGGCAGAATTATCGGTGCATCGGTCATTGCCCATGATATAACGGCACAGAAAGATGCCGAAAAACAGATCCAGGAGAGCGAGGAAAAATTCCGGGAAATTTTCAACTCGGTTAACGATGCGATTCACATGCATGAAATCGATGAACGGGGCTTGCCCGGGCAGTTTATTGATGTCAATAATGTGGCATGCCAAATGCTCCAATACAGCCGTGAGGAGATACTGACAATGAATCCCCTCGATTTCAGCACCGAATATCACAGTCGTCCTCTTGAAGAGATTGGAAATTCGTTGCTGACGGCCGGGCATGCGGAGTTCGAGACCGGGCATCGCAGAAAAGATGGCACAATCGTACCTGTCGAGATACATGCCCATGTCGTTACTATACAGGGAAGAAAAATCGTCCTTTCCGTAGTCCGGGATATAACGAGACGGAAAAAGGATGAAACGCGACGGAAAAGGGATGAAATGGCACTCCGGAGGCTTGCAGCCGATCATAAAGCAATTATCGATAATGCCCCCGCTATGGTCTGGTATAAAGATACGAAAAATAATTTTATCAGGGTAAATCCGGCAGCAGCAAGAGCGTTCGGGTTACCGGTTGTTGAAATCGAGGGAAAAAACACTCTCGATTTATTTCCGGACATGGCGGAGAAATATTACAAGGATGACCTGGAAGTCATCAGTTCAGGAATTCCAAAGATCGGGATAGTTGAACAGATGCCTACCGCTTCCGGAGAGGTCCTGTGGGTGCAGACCGATAAAATTCCCCTGAAGAATGAAAAAGGTGAGGTAACGGGCGTGCTGGTTTTCGTCGTGGATATTACCGAACGAAAACGTGCGGAAGATGCACTGGCCCTGGCAGGTAAAAAATTGAACCTTATGTCGAGTATTACCCGCCACGATATCCTTAACCAGCTGACGGTCCTCCTGGGCTATCTCGAATTATCGGAAAAAGAAGAGGCTAATCCCTTGTTAGTCGAATATCTTGCCAAAGAGAAAGAAGCGGCAAAAACAATCCAGAAGCAGATCAGTTTCACACGGGATTACCAGGATATGGGTGTTAAGGAACCCGTCTGGCAGAACGTAAGTTCAATCATAGGATATGCCGCTTCTGCCATTGCCTTGCACAACATCCCTGTGGAGGTTGATCGAACCGATCTCGAAGTTTTTGCCGATCCACTTTTTGAAAAGGTATTTTACAACCTGATGGATAATGCACTCCGATATGGAGGAGATACCATGACTTTTATACGAATCTCTTCCAGGATCCATGAAAAGAATCTCATCATCATTATTGAAGATAACGGTACGGGAATATCTGCCGACGATAAAAAACATTTATTCACCCGTGGCTTTGGGAAGCATACCGGCCTCGGTCTTTTCCTTTCGAAGGAAATCCTTTCTATTACCGGTATGACGATAACCGAAACGGGGATTCCGGGTCAGGGCGCAAGGTTCGAGATATTCGTGCCGAACGGGATGTACCGGTTTATAACAAAAACCGACAATTGAAATTTGTTCCGAAAATTTAAATTTCAGTGAGCTGGTCATTCCGTGACTCTTTTCTTCTTATATTTTTTATAACGATGGTCAAAATATTTATGGCATCAGCTCGTTAGAAGGCCCTTAAGACAAAACCGGGACCATGTCCCGGGTAGTTGTCTAAGGAAGGAATAACAATGTTTGGAAGACCCGAAGGTAGAATCGGAATGGAACATGGAATGGGAATGGAACACGGCCATGATCCCTGCATGGGGATGATGTGGGAAAAATTTGATGACAAGACTAAAAAGATGATGATGATGAGGATGCTCGATGAGAAGATCATGATGAAAGAGCATTGGATCCAGCACCTCCAGTTCAAAGTCGAAAGTATGAAAATGTTGAAATCGATGATGGAAAAGATGTGAAACCCGCATCTTACATCAATCTCTTTTTTTTTCCGGCGTCGTTTGGGAATGACCCGGTCGGATGATCGCGGACTGAATTGCCTCTTTGATAGAGGTGTTTTTTACACGGAACCAACACGATTGATTCCCTATTCAGGAGACAAATATAAATCCTGCTATAAAAAAAGCGTTCTCCTGGTGCATCGGTTATTCGCAGACAGGCACGAGTTTACCTTTTAATTTCTCCTCGAGGTCACAGTCCAGCATTTCCACAACGTTACTTGCCATTCCCCTGACCTTGAATAAGACAAGCGGATCGTTTCTTAAATATTCCGAATCGGTATTTGTGTTAAACTGGGCCCCGTGTGTCCTGTAAGAGATACCAAACGGTGCCAATAGATATCCCATTTGCTGAAAGTAAAGGTAAATATCCATGGCGGCCTTTGTTGCACCATCTTCGTGACCCGAGACCGTAATCCCCACTATCTTACCTTCGGTCAGACCGGGCCTTTTTAACAGGTACCGGTTCTGGATACAGTTCAGGCGGTCGAGAAAATCCTTGAGCCGGGCCGACATATTATTCCAGTTGATCGGGGAACCGACAATGACCGCTTTGGTTGCAATGATCATCTCGTGGAACGCTGCCATATCGTCAATCTGGTTCCGGCACGGATAGGTGCAGGCGTTGTCCCTCATGCTGTAACAGCACCAGCAATGGTCGATGTGAAATTCATTGAGGTTATACCGCCGGTACGTTATACCCCGGTCCCTGAGCACCTCCTCAACGAGATCGATCATATACCCGGTATTGTTCGATCGGTGATTGCTACCGTTGATAAGGAGCACATCGAACTTCCCTCCGTCATATTGAAGCCTTTTCTCTTCGGTGACTGCTGTGAATTCCCTCCCGGTGCCGGAACACATAGGACATTCATCTGGCGGGCAGCCACCCTGGGAAATATAGCCGCATACATTGCACTTCCAGTCAGTCACTGGTTCAGTGTTGTTCGATTTCGCTTCCCCGGATGCAGTAATAGACATATTTAAAATTCTCCCGGTCATGGACTGGGCATCCCGGGCAGAGACACCCCTTTTCCCTGGTTATACATTTGCTCGTACCGATCGTCGCCAGGCAAAACGCGATTAATTCGTTGCAATTCACGTAGGTCGGGCAAATATTACAGATGCATAATTTGATTGCTTCTTCTCTTTCCAAGGTACTCACGTTCTTACTCGAACTGGCATTTGTTTTTTAGAGCTATATAAAATTAATTATTTTCCTTCTTTTCTTTATGTTACGGGATGAAGGCACAGGGAACATACAGGTACCCTGTGATAAAAACAAAGATACCTTTCACGGGAAAGAAACTAACTAAAAAAATATATAAAGGTAACGTTAAAAGACCACCCTGTAATTATGGGGTGAATCTGATGAAAACCGGAACCATGATGATTCTCGTTGCTGTTGTCGTTTCTGCACTTCTCATTGCCGGGTGTACCCAATCCCAGCCCGTGCAGCAGACCCAGCAACCCACGCCGGTACCAACTGTTCAACCGGCTGACACGGTAAAGACCGCCAATACAGCACTCGGAACGATAATTGTGGATGTCCAGGGAACAACCCTGTATTACTTCGCAAATGACGTTGCCGCCAATGGGACAAGTGCCTGCAACGGGCAGTGTGCAAGTCTCTGGCCACCCTTCAATGTCAGCACCATCAGGGTATCTCCGCCACTTGATCCAGCTGACTTTTCCTCTATTACCCGTGCAGATGGTTCAAAACAGACCACGTACTACGGCTGGCCCCTTTACTATTACGCCGGGGATAAAAAACCTGGCGACGTGACTGGCGAGAACTTCCTCAAAGTCTGGTTTGTGATTAAGCCCGACGAAAGTGTGCTCATTTCTCGTAATTCAGGCCTTGGTCTTTTCATGACCGATACATCGGGGAAGACCCTGTATTATTTCCTCAAGGATACGCCAGGACAGAGTGCCTGCACAGGTAACTGCACTAAAACATGGCCGCCCTTCGGTGCCAGCCCGGTGACGGCTCCCTCGGTCCTGAATGTCGCGGATTTCAGTTCCGTCTCCAGGGCGGATGGTATGAATCAGACGGCATTCATGGGAAGACCTTTGTATTACTATTCCGGAGATACGAGACCTGGGAACGTAAACGGGCAGGGATTCAATAACCTCTGGTATGTTGCCAACATATCCGGAATCGTTCCGGTTGCAGCAACTCCTGTGCCGACTGCTACAACGATAATACCGACCATGAAACTAACCACTAACTCTTCAAACTATAATAGTGGAGATAGTGGCGGAGGAGGTGGGGGAGGGGGATACTGACCCTCCTTCCCTCTTGGATGATTGGAGTGATTCGAATGAAGTATCCTCTCAGGACTATTCACTGGGTCGCATTGATCGCCACCCTTTCTGTCATCATTATGATCGCCGGATGCACCAGTTACAGCCAGCCACCGGGTACAACGGTAGTTACGCAAACCCCTGGAACCGGAGGATCAACCGTTACAATCCAGAATTTTGCATTCATTCCCTCAAGTATCACCATACCGAGGGGTACGACGGTAACCTGGATAAACCAGGACCCGGCAGACCATCAGGTCATAAATGACGCTCAGGGATCAATCGTACAGGGTGCCCTGTTCACGAGCGATCCTTTACCTAAAGGGGCAAGTTATTCTTTTGAATTTGATAATCCAGGTTCTTACCCCTATCACTGCAGCATTCATCCGTCGATGAAAGGGACTGTTACCGTAACCTGACCTTTCCATTTTTACTATAGTACCCCGATTATGTTCAGAAGAAATATTGCCATGTAACGAGGGTTATATGGATCAGTGCAAAACCGATAGTAATTGCAACCATCCGCGGGTGCCAGGCAAAGGGGATATTGTAATCACTCTTCACCAGGAGAATACCGATGGTAACCGTTATGAGAAGACAGATAAATGTGGCAATCCCGAAATAAAGAGCGATAGGAAGACCAAAAATCACTATATGACCGAGGTCGGTGATCATGATTATCAGTACAGGATTTTCCAGCTGTCCTTATTAAGCAGTCTGATCTGATTCGATACGTCTTTGGAACCGATGATGTCCGATACGTATCACAAAATCCACTACCAGGACCGAACCTGACCGATTCAGGAATGTTTTCCCGGAGGGGATCGCGAATACCTACATAGCCGTCCCGGATAAGATCGGATTCACGGTCATCTCCTCCTGTAATTTCCTTGTGGGCAAAGGCCAGGGTCCGCATGGCCGCCGAGACGAGCTCGTTGATACCCTGCGGATCGGGTTTTTTAACGCAGAGCTATGAGATGATCTCGGGAGCAACCTTGACCGGGAGATATGAGGTACGGCCGATATCCATCACCTTGACATCCGTTTCCTTGTGCCATCGAAAAGGTATTGTTTCCTAATAACGAATTCGGCACGAATCTTCATATAATCGGGAGAATTCTCGCGGAGCCACCTGAGCAATGCACTTTCCGTTGATCTTAAAAAGTCCTTTTTAAAAATAACTATTAGTTGTAAAATTAACCAATAGTTATATTATAACTTAAGTTCAATAATGAGAGGGATGACTAGTAAAAAATGGCAGTAAAAAACGATGGAACCGAGGATGAGAATATCTAACCCGGAGATTTTGGAAGGACTTCGATCAGAAAGAGACGATCTTTCGGGAAATATTGAAGCAGGAGAAGGTCTGGAGCCCGAATGGAGGAAGCCTAATGGAAATACAATCACTTAAACAGGTTTATTTTTCACCTACAGGAACAACGAAAGCTGTTGTTCAGGGAATTGCACGCGGAATTAATCTACCTAATGTTGAATTGATAGATATTACCAGACCGGAAGGGAGGGGACAATCATTACAAACATCGGAAGATGACCTTCTCATCATCGGAGTGCCGGTCTACATGGGAAGAGTGCCGGCACTTTTCACCGGATGGCTGGATGCGATTAAAGCACATAATACGCCGGCTGTTTGTGTCGTCGTTTACGGTAACCGTGCGTATGAAGATGCTCTTATCGAACTGAAAGATACGCTGACTCAACGTGGATGTAAACCAATCGCTGGTGCGGCCTATATCGGGAAACATTCATTTTCCAATGACGAAACTCCAACGGCCCAAGATCGTCCTGATGCAGACGACTTACACCATGCAGAATCATTTGGGCGAAAAATACAGGAAAAACTCATTACAATCCCCTCAGTTGACCAAATCTCTGATGTACCTATACCCGGCTGTCATCCTTACCGGGGAGAGCCGTGTCATCCTTACCAGAGAGATTCGAAGTTTTGGAATGTTGATTTTATTGCAGTAAGCGATGCCTGTGTCCAGTGTGGGACCTGCGCAGAAGTTTGTCCGGTTGATGCCATCGATCCGGAAAACAGCAGAGTTATCGACACGGAATACTGCATCACGTGTTGTGCCTGTATCAAGTACTGCCCCAGTCATGCGAGAACGATAAAATCCGGCCTGGTAAGGGAGGCTGCGTTGCGTGTGAGTACGTTGTATAAAGAGCGAAAGGAACCGGAATTCTTTGTATGAGTCAGGATCCGGTAAGAAACAGGCAGACCTGGAAACGTAACCCACGGGAAGGAAATATGATCACACACTTCTCATATCAGGTTACAAAGAATTCAGAGTTGTATGTGAGGAATTACTGCCATGGGTATCACTGAACGGAAAAAACGGGAGAAAGAACAGCGGAAAAAAGAAATCATTGATGCAGCAGAGACCCTTTTTTTTTCCCGTGAATATGATGACGTTTCAATGGATGAGATCGCCACTATCGCTGAACTGAACAAGGCGACCATTTACCTCTATTTCAAGAATAAGGAGGCCCTCTTTTCAACCATTGTACTGCGGGGAATCCGCATTCTGAATGAAATGTACCGAGAATGCAGGGAAATAAAGGTCCCCGGCGTGACAAAAATTGCTCTCCTGGAAGAGACGTACTATAGGTTCACCCGCCAGCACCCGGATTACCAGCGACTGATCAGGTATTACGGGGTTGAGAGATTCAGCAAAGAAAATCCTGGTTTCGATGAGATCCAGAAAGAATTCTCAATGAGCCGCGACTTCTGGCAGGATGCCGTTCGTGAAGGGATTGATGACGGGACCATCCGTAATGACCTTAACCCGTTCCTGTTAACTACGTACCTGATGATCACACTGATGGGTGTCCTCTCGGTAACCCGCCCATGGCTGTATGTCCTTGAACGGGAAGGAGTCAGTCATGAAACATTCGTGAAAGAATTCACCCGTTTTATTTCACCCGCTGTTTCCACCGGGGTGAGGCCCGATACGGTATCGGCCATCATGGGCGAGCGCCCGTACGAATCATTGTTCTTCCCCACGGATCCGGTTAATGGTGAACTTTCAAAGAAGAAGTCAAAAAAGGTCAAATAATAAAAAAATGAGATATCCGAGAACTTCAAAATTTACTGACAGCGAGACCTGATCACGTATTATACAATTATTCTAAGAAGATGCTCTCCGCAACTAAAATCACAACAAAATAATAACAGTCAACTGTGTATTAATTAAAAAAAATTCCCAACAATTATTTTGAAAAATTCATGCATGTAATCGGTCGAAATCTTCATTCTTGATCGTAACGGAATTGATTCCAGATTCAGGAGGTCAAATATGTCACGCCATCCTGCCCGCAATGCAAGTTATGGTCCAGTCATGATGAATAAAAATAGATCCTGATGAGATCCGGCATCGTACCGCGAATGCAGGTATGCTCATGCCCGCGCAAAGGTACTATCCGTCACATGTATCGGAATGTTTTGTCCGGGAATGAATTCTATCCCCGGATAAACCGGCCCGTAATTCTCATCGTCCGCGATACCACATTCAAACAGGCTGACAATCAGGTTCCTGAATTCTTCCTCGTAAATCAGGGTTGGAAAGGTATTCATATGTTTAAGGAAAAATCTGACCCATTCTGCCCAAAGGGCCATGCAGGAGACACTGATACCTGCATTCGGTTTCACACGGGATGAGACAAATGTGGTAAATATGCCTAATTCCCTGAGTTCATCGGGGCTGACCTCCAGACCCGCACCTGCACACTTCTCATATAACTCGTTCAATATCAGGCGGGTTGATTCACTAAGATAATCATGATGCAGGGATCCTGGTTCATGGGGGGAATTTCGTTGCGTTTCCTCGACGAACACACATTGTGGATCATATCTGAACTCTCTACCGATTACCGGGCTTCTCATGGAAGACAAAGGACTCACCATCACCTGATTGATGATTGAAATTTATAACGAATTGTATGACTAACAATATGTGAAACAATTTTTGCAACTCGCACCATGCAGAATATCGGGATATCGGCTAGTATGAAAAAGTCAGACAGGGAGTCAATAACCCTTTCTTTTTCATGCTCATCTATGAGAGAAAGGGCTCATAGCGCGCTTTGTTAATGATTAGTCTGATAGCTCCGCCAGGGATACCAATCCGTACAATACGGAATTTCTATCTTGTCGACGCTCCGCAAGGATGTATTCTCTATCATTGGGCGGAGGAAGGGAGATGCCATTGACGGGACGTATGTCCTGAAGATGCCGGATGATTTTGCACCGAGTTGTGGGGCCGGCAGTACTATCATCAATATATTAATGCCCACGGAAACCAGGGTTTCCCTGTCAGTTCACCCAAAAGAAAGAATTTTTTCTCGTTAACGTGAGAGAGACGCCAATTAACGACATCCGGGCAGAATATCCCCTTCGATCCCGCGACGCATTCCGATCGATACGGGAGAATGTGCGGCTGAATGCCGGATTTGCGAGGTTACAAACTTTTACAGTTGCTGGTGCGTCATACGGCTCGGTGAAGACTTCCCGGCTGATCCTCTTTTCTGCAAAAAAAACCGGGCTCCTGATTGATAACATTAGAGGACTCCCGGGACCGGATATACATTGATGGTGTCCCGGTACCTCGTTCGGGCTTTATTTTCATCAGGGGGGGAAAGATGCTGGTGTGTGAGCCGCGAATAACATGAGATGGATGACGACCGGTACCCGGAACGCGAATTGTTATAACAACCCCTTCATAAAAAATTTTTGTTATTTTCCGAATTTTGAAAAGAGCGTGTTAAAAATTGCATGGGCAGGACTAACCGGGAAACCCTGCCCTGGGATCATCCTGAGGTCCTCTCATCTAAAAAAAATGTTTCCTGGACCAATATGTTTACCCAATTACGATATCTGCTCTGTCGGAATGGTTTCCATGATGCTCACAGAAGAACAGGAGATGAACCGGGTAATAACCTGTCGATATCAGTATTTCTTGCATTTGCAGGAATCATTTCATGGCTTCGTCGGATAGAGAACAGATAACAAGATACAAGGTACCCAACCTGTCCGGGGCTCAAAGAGAATTAATTGTAAAGATCTTTCAAAATCTATAAAACAAAGAAAAATTTTTAAAATCATCAAAGTTTTTTATTATATATTCCCTATTCAGCACTATATTTAAATGGACCAAAATAATTCATTAAAAGGGGTATGTTTTGACTGGGAAAATATCTGAAAAGAGGAGATCCGTGACATGAGAGAAGAGGTAAGCATGAATTCTGGTTTTCTAAAATCCATGAGTCTCCTTTTAATCCCACTGTATCTCTGTCTTTTAACAGTTCTTCTTGTTCTCAATATCAGTGCCTCCTTCAACCCGCCCATACTGCTGTTTCTGTTTAATTTCCTTTTCCTGGGGCTGATTCCACTCTATATCTCGGCTATTTCTTTTAAATCCTTCCAACACAGGGGTCTGATCGGAACACTTCTCATGGCTGTGGGAATGGAAATAATAGGTCTGGGTGCGATTGGAGCCGGGGCTGTCGGATTCTTACAAAATCCGATGAATATGAGCGTTACCATACAGAATACCAGTTTTTGCATCGGTGCATTGTTCCTGATGACAGGTATCCTCCTGAATGTCTCGGGCGTAACAGCAACTTGGAGCCGGTCCGGACCAGGAATTGTAAAGCCGGCATTGTTATATGGATTATCCGGATTTCTTGTTGCGTTACTTATTATAGCAGCAATTTTAGGTATTACACCACCTTTTTACGTTCAGGGCAGTCCCACAATTCTCCGGGAAATAATTATTCTCAATGCAATCGAATTCTTTGCCATTGCATCGGGGCTCAGTTACTATTACTACCATAAGAAAAATCAGGACTTTTTTTTCTGGTATTCAGTCGGCCTGGCACTTCTCGCAATCGGCCTGCTTGCCGTACACTTCCCTTCAGTTCTTGGAAGTCCCCTTGGGTGGCTGGGCAGGTCAGCCCAGTACCTTGGGGCTTGTTTTATACTCCTGGCAGCTCTCTCCCTCAAAAAAAGTGCAACCAGGAATGGGATAACCACCCCGGACGAACTTGCCAGGTTTTTTGGAGAATCAGAGACCAGTTACAAGGTGCTCGTTGATACTGCTCCAGACGCTATCACCGTTATTCGTGATAACCGGTTCCTTTTTGCCAACGACGCAGCTCTCAGTATGTTCGGCATACCGACGTTTAGCGATCTTAGCACATACCCGGTCCTGGAGCTGGTGTCACCGGATGATCGGATCATGTTTCAAGGCCTCATACATGAGGCAGAACACGGATCCACTCCGGAAGGACGGGATATAAAAATAATCCGGCAAAATCACAGCGATTTCGATGTTTCGGCACGGATCGCCGCCATCGAACACACCGACGGGCCTGCAGTTTTGATCATTTTCCGGGATATTACGGAAAATAAAAAAAATGAAGCCGCCCTGAAAGAAAGCGAATCACGTTATCGCATTGTGGCAGATAACACCTACGATTTCGAGTTCTGGATCAATCCGGAAGGGCAGTTCGTTTATGCTTCCCCTTCATGCGAGCGGATTTATGGGCGTGAAAATACCGAATTCCTCGCTGATTCGCAGTTGCGGCGGAAGGTTGTTCATCCGGATGATATAGCCGCGCTCGATCAGCATCATATCGACGACGAACAGGAAAAAAGGCCTGGAGGGGCCGAATTCAGGATCATCCGCCCGGACGGGACCGAACGCTGGATATCGCACATGTGCCAGCCTGTGTTCGATGAAGCGGGTACGTATCTCGGGGTCAGGGGAAGCAACAGGGACATTACCGGGAGAAAAGAGATGGAACAAGCCCTCTCTGATGAGAAGTCAAGGAACGCCATAATTCTTGAAGGTATTGCAGATACCTTCTATTCCCTGGACAACCAGTGGAGGTTTACGACCGTGAACCCGGCAGCAGAACGGGCTCCATTTGAAAAACCGGCAGCCGAATTGCTTGGCAGGGTTATATGGGATCTATACCCGGGTATCGTGGGCACCCCTATATATCAACACTACCTTAACGCCGCAGAAAATCACACGATGGAGCACTATGAGGCGCAATCGCCGCTCAACAGACGGTGGTATGAGGTGTTCATGCAGGGATGGACCGGAGGCGTGGATGTCTACATGCGGGATGTCACCGAACGTAAGTCGGCTGAAGAAGAACTGAGAGAGGTTCGTGACAATCTCGAGATCCAGGTCCGGCAAAGAACTTCGGAACTTGAAAAAGCTGTCAGATCCCTCGGCACGGAACGACGCCGGCTGTACGGCGTACTTGAAACATTGCCGGTCTATGTCTGCCTGCTTGACGAGGATTACCACATGCCATTCGCCAACCGTTATTTCCGGGAGACCTTCAACGAGCCGCATGACAGGTGTTGTTACGATTTCCTCTTCAACCGCACGGAGCCCTGCGAGATCTGTGAGACGTATACTGTCATGAAAACGCATGCCCCTCACCACTGGTACTGGACCGGCCCGAACGGCAGGGATTATGACATCTATGATTTTCCGTTCATTGATACGGACGGAACCTTCATGATACTCGAAATGGGTATCGACATCACCGAACAGAAGAAAGCTGAAGAAGAGATTAAAAAAGCGAATGCGTATCACCGGAGCCTGATCGAGGCGAGCCTCGACCCGCTTGTCACGATCAACCCGGATGGAACCATCAGTGACGTAAACGAGGCAACGATTAAAATAACCGGATTCCCAAGGCAGGAACTGATTGGAACCAGTTTCTCGAATTATTTCACAGAACCCGCGAAGGCAGAGGCAGGCTACCAGAAAGTGTTCCGGGACGGATCGGTGACCGATTATGCATTGGAACTTCTTCACAGGGAGGGGCACGTTACTCCTGTCCTCTATAATGCGACGGTATTCCGGGATGAGACCGGTACCGTCACCGGTATCTTTGCCGCTGCGCGGGACGTCACCGAACGAAGAAAAGCTGAAGAGGCCCTCCTGATAGCCCATGATCTCCTGGAGGAACAGGTCGGCAAAGGGACCTCTGAAATATCCAAGATCAACATCAGTCTCAGGAATGAGATCGAAGAGCGCCGACGGGTGGAAAAGGTCCTGCGTGAGACGAGCCAGTACCTTGAAAACCTGATTAATTATGCCAATGCCCCTATTGTAGTCTGGAACCCAAAATTCCGCATCACACGATTCAATCAGGCATTCGAAAGGCTCACCGGGATGACGGCACAGGAAGTCATCGGGAAGACCCCGGAAATTTTCATCCCTGAAACATACCGGCCCGAGGCAATGGACCGTATCAGGAAAACATCGAAAGGCGACCGATGGGAGGTCGTGGAAATTCCTATCCTCCATAAAAACGGGGACATAAAGACGGTCCTCTGGAATTCAGCCACTTTGTATGGAGAGGACGGAAAAACAACGATTGCAACGATTGCGCAGGGCCAGGATATTACCGAGCGTAAATTTGCAGAAGAAGAATTGCGTCGGTCTTACAGCAGGACTTCTACAATCCTGGAATCGATTAGCGATAGTTTTATTGCTCTTGATAAAGACTGGCGCTTCACCTATGCCAACAGGAAGGCACGTGAATATATTAATAAATCGACCGGGGAGATAGTAGGGAAAACCATTGATGAAGTATTCCCAACAATCCGTGGGACTCCTCTGGAGACGTTTTATCGCAGGGCAATGGTCAGCCGGGAACCGCTTACCTTCACAAACAAGAGTTCCATCGTTAAGGGCAGGGATTTCGAGTTGCATACCTATCCTATGGAGGACGGCCTGACCATCATCGGCCAGGACGCAACCGAACGTAACCAGGCCGAGGAGGCGTTGATCAGGAAAGAGAACGAACTCCGGAACACGCTGTCCCTGCTGAATTCATCTCTCGAATCAACCGCAGATGGCATTCTTGTCGTCGACAATGCAAAAAAAATTACCAGTTTCAATCAGAATTTTCTTGAGATGTGGAAAATACCCAGAGAGACAATAGAATCCCGGGGAGAACCGGCTCTCGTGGAATTACTTCTTACCCGGGTCAAAAACCCATCAGGTTTCCTGGAAAGCGCCCGGGAGCTTAATGAGCACCATGAAAGGGAAAGTTACGACATGGTCGAACTGAAGGATGGCAGGATTTTTGAGCGTTTTTCGAAACCCCAGAAACTGGGAAACTCTATTGTCGGACGGGTATGGAGCTACCGCGACGTCACCGACCGTAAACGTGCAGAACAGAGCCTTATTGAATCCCTTCGCGAAAAAGAAATATTATTGCGGGAGATACATCATCGGGTGAAAAACAACCTCCAGCTCGTATCAGGACTCCTGGATATGACACGGATGAGGACAACAGACCCTGTTACCCACAGTATTCTGACAGATATGATGTTGAAAATACAGACAATGGCACAGATTCATACCCGTCTGTATGAAAGCAAGCAGTTTGGAAGAATCAATATTAAAGAGCAGATCAAAGATCAGATCTCTTCCCTGTCGAATATTTATTCCTCTAAAGGGCATGACATTACCTGTGAAATTAATTCAGAGGATATAGTCGTCCCGGTAGACCAGGCCATTCCCTGTGCACTTGTCATGAATGAGATCCTCTCGAATGCTTACAAACATGCATTCAGGGGACGCCGGCAAGGTATTATATCGGTAATGGTTAACCAGAACCACAACCGTATAAGAATTGTAGTCAAGGATGACGGTGTAGGGTTGCCTGAAGGATTCGATCATTCCAAGACAACGAGTCTTGGCATGAAGTTAATCCGGACGCTGATGAAGCAACAATTGAAGGGGGTTTTTGAGATCAGGAGCAGGAATGGAACTGAGGTTATCATTGAATTTCCGCTTTGGACACCGGAGGCCTGATCGATGTCAAACATATTGATCGTCGACGATGAAGCGATTATCACGATGCAACTGGAAGAGCGGCTTACCGCAATGGGATATTCTGTTGTAGGAATGGCTGCTTCCGGCGAAGAAGCCATCAGCAAGGCAAAAGTGACCAAGCCTGACCTTATTCTGATGGACATTGTCATGCCCGGGAAGATAAACGGTATCGAAGCTGCGAAAATTATCACGGAGGAACTCGATATTCCCGTGGTATTTGTCACGTCATATGCTGATGATACGATCATCGAGAAAGCAAAACATGTCCGGCCCTATGGCTATATCGTCAAACCTTTCGATGAGCTCGGGTTAAAAGCGGCCATCGAGGTTGCACTGTTCAGGAAAGCGATAGAAAAGGAGGAAGCAAACAGGAATAAAACCGATATTGCCCGAAGTGCCGGGGGTGTTGTCACCGCCGGGACTGGCGAATCGGAGCCGGCGTATCTCGACCTGCCTGAAATAAAAACTGTTTTGCTGGAAGATATTTTCTCTGATATCCTCTTGTTTCTCTACACCGATCGGACGGTAAAAGAACCTGTTTTCAAGTTCGCTTTGGAAGAGGCCCAAAAAAAAGGCGGACGCAACCTGTTTGCCTATTTCAGGTCCACCGTGCAGAAATACTTTTTGCCCGAGATACAGAAAGAGCAGCTCTTTACGTTTCGCCTGAAAAGAAATGAAGTATATACCTTCCTTCAGATCCTGGAAAAATGTATTGGATCACTGGATTATGGCCGGACGAAACAGGATCTTCATATACTCGTGGATTTTTCGGAAACTGATGAATTTGACGATATTATCGCGATAAAAAATTTCATCATCTCGAAGAAAGAGAGCGGGGTTCCCGTTTCCGGGATCATAGCACTTAACATCGGAAGTCTCGATCACAGCAAGATAACGATACTTGCGGAGAACGTGCCTAAAATTATTGTATCCACAGGAAAAGAAACAACCCTGTCATTTGCACACCATACTTTTCCCGCCGACTCCGTATCTGCCGTTCCACAGTCAGTTATCGATGAAGTCGTAAAAAAATCACTGGAGCCTGTAGTTCTCTCAATGCTTATCAAGCCGATTTCAGGGTACGATATCGTTCACGAAATACACAACCGTTACAATGTCCTGATCCCGCAGGCACGGGTATATTCGCTGCTTTATGATCTCGAAAAAAATGGATATCTTGATATCAGGATATCAGGAAAATCAAAATTATATTGCCCTAATGATAAGGGGAGAGTTTTTGTTACCCAGAAACTGAACGAATATAAACTTGTGTTCCGACATATTCTCGGGAGTGGTGAAAAAATGGCATGAACTCAAAAAATGAGGGGATAGGGTAAAGTCCACCCTAACCTATAGTTAATGCAATTATTTGATTTGAAACAGACCTAAGTGGAGAAGCTTTTAATTCTCGTTAACTATCATTTTTTATTAGGATGCCAGTTCAATAAGTTCGCGGTTAAATCTTAAAATCACGTGTAATTGGATTTTACTTCTATCCCGACCGGGGTTGCCGCAGCGGCGGGGCAGAGCCCCGGAGCGTCATTGAATATCGATGAATAAGAAATGTATTAGGGGCCGATGGCACCAAATCACCAAAAATAATTGAGAACATAGGAGGTGTTCCTGATCTTAAAATCTGAAACAAATATTGAAACATTGAAGTATATTTTTTAACCGGGTTATCCATTGAGTCTGTAGGATATCCAACCACACATCCGAAAAATACCCAAGGTAATGTCCCTGGAAAAAATTTACCATGAACGGGATATACCAGCCTGCACAATAACAATTTCTGAAATGGACCGGTGATATATATGAAAAATAAAGAACGACAGGGAATGAGGGATTTCCGCATTGAGGCCCCGGTAAACCACATCATCGATGAAGGGAGTTATCTATCAGTTGTTGCAGAGTTGCCCGGGGTCGAGGAAGAAAAAATCAGGATTAACCTGGAAAACAATATGTTGACCCTACAGTGGATGGATTCAACGATGAAATCCCAGAAAAAAGAAATTTTACTCCCCTGTAAGGTCAGGTTGGGCAATAAAAAATTCCAGGACGGTATACTCGAAGTAACGTTGGAAAAGATTAATACTTACAACCGGAAATGAATATATTCCCTGGGAAAATGGATACCAAAATATTTCAGACTTTGTCTCCTAAAATGAATTTCGTAAAAATCGTTATGAGATACCAGGGGTCTTTCCGTATCGAAAGGGGTGCATTTCTTTGGTTATCATTGTGAAACGCATATATGACCATCCTGCTGCCGAAGACGGGTACCGGGTACTGGTTGAGAGGCTCTGGCCAAGGGGGATGTCAAAAGAAAATGCCCATATTGACCTCTGGTTAAGGGAGGCAGGAGCCAGCCCATCCCTCCGGAGATGGTTCGGCCACGATCCGGGAAAATGGGAAACATTCCGCCAGAGATATTTTATGGAACTCCATGACAGACCCTGGGTTGTCCAACAATTGAGGGAGATTATAAAAAGGGAGGGAAAGGTCACATTTGTGTTTTCTGCCCATGATGAACGATACAATAACGCCATCGCCTTAAAGCAATTCCTCGAGACAGGGCAGATCCAGGAACTGGCTGCACGGTGAGGAATTGCCTGAAATATTTCCTGTGATCGATAGACTGTTCTGGCTAATCCAGAATTGACAGCATTTTTTACCTGCCCTGCTGGATAATAGTGATGATGGTAAGAAAAACGATTATCATATCGGGGATTTTGTTCGTCTTTTGTGTGATGCTGTCCTGTTGTCTGCAGAATAGAAGCAGCCAGGTACAACCGGATCCCATTCATAGCTCAACCCCGGTTACCACATCGGTATCCTCCAATACAGCAACAAAAGAGGAATTAGCTGCCTTTTGTGGCCGAGGACGTGATGTATGCAAAAACATATGGCAGGGAAAAAGCATTATACGAATTTTCAAATCCCCCAATGGTTCATTCTTCCGGGGAAGCTGTATATCTATGTATATGATTTCAAGGAACGACGATAGCCCACCCCATCAACCCGGAGAAAATCGGGGTGAACCGCCTTATAATGAAAGGGATGTAACAGGGAATCTGTTTATTGAAGAATTGCGGGATAAAACGAGGAATGGCAGCGGTTTTGTCCAGTATTACTATATAAACCCTGTTCATAACAATTCAGTTGAACCGAAACTCGGTTATGTGAGGAAGGTCGGCGATTCATGGTGGCTCGGCTCCGGCATCTATAGAAGCCTTGACCATTGACATGATGGATAAACGTCTGTTTCTGGAAAATCATGTTCCAGGCTTCGTGAAGCGGTACCATGGCCTGGAAATATTGTCCCCATACCAAGCTTATTATTAGGGAGACCCTAACTAAATACCAGGCAGAGACAATGGGACCAGACCAAGAGCATCTGTTTGTGGTGTTCGATAACCTGATCAGCATCAAAAACGAATGCAATTGCGCCATTTTCTCTGAATGTGCAGTACCTGATATCACGGTCAAACAGATCAGGTATCTGAAGACCATTGACGAGCAGGGAGATATTACGTTCACCAGGCTCGCTGAGATCACCCGCAATTCAAAACCCACCATCACCGAGATGATAAACAAATTTGTCAGCATGGACTGTGTCTACCGGGAGAAATCATCAGATGACGGCAGAATCCTGTATATCCGGCTGACTGATAAAGGGCGGATGATCGCAAAGGCCGAAAAGAGCGCATTATTCCGGCTTATTGAAAGGGTGAAGGATTCCTTAGACGACCACGAGGTGAAAATCCTCATTGAAATCCTTGGAAAAGTCAGGTAAATTCAATCCAGATTATTGGGACTAACAGCAATGTATTCAACAGAAACCGATGAGAACAGGGAGTACCCTGTCATACCACTTTATGATTTGGTGGTATTTCCGCAGAGCCGGACGAAATTCAAGATCGACAAAAAGACCGGAGATCTGCTGGCAGCAGGGATGAAATATAATGAAGCTGCCTATGCAATTGCTCTCGCAGTGAAAAACAGCGACGAACCTTCGGAAGTTACTTCAGAGGGGTTGTACAGGACCGGGACTCTTCTGAAGATCTCAGTGCTGAATCCTTCCGAAGACGGATACGTGGTCGCCGCAGCCGCCCTTTACAAAGTGGAAGCGGTTACGCTAAACCGTAAAGGCGAGCAATTCTATGCTACCTGCAGGCTCCTCCCTGATAAAGACGAACCTGATGACGAAATCCGGAAGGCAATGCTTGCGGAGATTAAAAAAGCAATTCACGAGATAAGCAGCCATTTCCAGGGTTCCGAGCATTTTACTCTGCCGATTGACAGGATGGACTCAATCGACCAGGTAATTGGATACATTATGCCGTTTACTCCGGTATCGGTTCATGAAAAACAGGAAATTCTCGAAACAGTCTCGGCGAAACAACGGTATCTCGGTTTTCTTGAACTCCTGCTGAATCTCAAAGAGAATATCAGCATCAGGGTTGAGATGGCCCGGAAAGTTTCTGAAAAGGTCACGAAGTCCAACAGGGAAGCTATGCTCAGGGAACAGCTGAAAGTGATCCAGGATGAACTTAACGAGAGTGAAGGTTCAGGTTCCGGGGATGGAGGATACAGGGAACGGATCGAGCAATCGAAGATGCCTGACTATGCACGGGAGAAAGCCCGGTCTGAACTCCGGAAACTTGAATCAGGAGGAGGCCAGAATCATGAAAGCCATATCATCAGGAATTATCTCGATCTCCTCCTCGATCTCCCCTGGGTGACAGAAGAAAGAACGGGTGTGGATATCGCGCATGCCCGGAAAGTCCTTGAAGATAACCATAACGGGCTCGAAAAAGTCAAGGAGCGGATTATTCAGCACCTCGCTGTAATGAAATTAAAACACGAGAAACAGGGTTCAATCCTCCTCTTCGCAGGACCCCCGGGTACCGGCAAAACCAGCCTGGGAAAGAGTATTGCGGATGCACTCGGCCGGAAATATATTCGGATAAGCCTTGGAGGCGTCAGGGACGAGGCAGAAATCAGAGGACACCGGCGGACCTATGTAGGAGCGCTGCCGGGACGGATTATAAGCGGAATAAAAAGGGCAGGCACAAAAAATCCTGTTTTCATCCTGGATGAGATCGATAAACTGGGATTTTCAAGCATGGGTGATCCCGCCAGTGCCCTCCTTGAGGTGCTCGACCCGGAACAGAACAGTACGTTCTCCGACCACTATCTCGAAGTCCCCTACGACTTGTCTGATGTATTATTCATCGCGACGGCAAATACCCTGACAACAATCCCGGCGCCCCTTCTCGACAGGATGGAGCTGATCGAGATATCGGGTTATACAAAAAATGAGAAATTCGCCATCGCAAGGGACCACCTGCTGCCTTCGACGCTCGAAGAACACGGCCTCGATTCCGATAAAGTCAGGATCGAAGACGACGCCCTCAATGTAATCATCGAGAAATACACCCGCGAGGCAGGAGTGCGTTGGCTTAAAAAACAGCTGGCAAAAATTGCACGATTTGTATCCGAGAAGATAGTTTCAGGGAACGCCGAGCTGCCATACCTGATAAAGACGGACATGCTCAACGGGATCCTTGGAAAAGAGATAATCAGGCAGGAAGAGGCGAGGAAAGAAACGGTTCCCGGTGTCGTGACCGGACTGGCATGGACCCCGGTTGGGGGGGACATCCTCTTTATCGAGGGAACGTTCATGCCGGGAAAAGGGAATCTTACCCTCACCGGCCAGCTCGGGGATGTGATGAAAGAGTCGGCAACTATCTCGATGAGCCTGATCAGGTCGCGTCTGGCCCATACAGGGAGCGGCTTCGACTTCATCGCGAGCGATGTCCATATCCACGTCCCCTCTGGTGCCACGCCCAAAGATGGCCCGTCCGCAGGTGTTACGCTCTTTACTGCGCTCACATCCCTGATTACCGGAACGATCGTCGATCCGAAAACTGCCATGACCGGGGAGATCACGTTAAGCGGGGCGGTATTGCCAGTCGGAGGTATCAAAGAGAAGGTCCTTGCCGCTCACCGGGCAGGGATAAAAAAAGTCATTCTGCCCAGAGACAACGAACGTGACCTTGAGGATGTGCCCGAAGATGTCAGGAGCGAACTGACGTTCGTTACGGTTGAAACTGTTGAGGAGGTATTGAAGGAAGCCCTGAATATCGACCTGCCGCCACGTGTGCTGCCGGGTGCAGGAACCAGCTGCGCACCCTTGCAGAACATCTGACGATCGAAGATTCAGGGGCATTTACCAACACCACATGACCAATTTTTTAAGCAGTCCTGATTAAGCGGGCAGGGCCTTACCATCAATCCCAATATATACCCTGAAATTTTTTATTTCCTTGCAGGGACGACCGCCAGGTTCAGTTGTATCAACAGAAAGGATATTAACCAGCCAATTGACCAGTACGTATGCCTCCAGGTTATATGTATCCGGTACATCCCGGTTTGAATATTCTATTGATGATGGTTGTGTGGCTGGTCCAGCTGGTAATCGGATATTTCGTCTATCGGGATGCCAAAGAACAGAAGATGAGCGCTCCACTCTGGTTCATTCTTGTTATCATACCAATGGCCGGGTATTTCCTCGCAGTCCTGTATGTTATTATCCGGGAGGTCAGGAAACCGGTTGAACCTGAGAAGACTGCACTCGATGTACTGAAAGAGCGTTTTGCCAAAGGTGAGATATCCCTGGAAGAATTTGAGAAGGGAAAGAACGCCCTCATGTAAGAATATATTGATTAAAGAATTACAATAAAAAATGGTCTGTACAAAAGACCATTCCTTTTTCCCCTAGTAGAAAACAAATTCCGGGAGGAAAACGCCCTGAGAGCTGATTGCCACAATTCAGCCGTATTGAACCCTGCCTTTCAGCTGTATAATGGCCTTGTCTACGAGGCTATCCTGATTATCGATCGGATCCAGAATCGGGGACCATTCCCCTTGAAAATAAATTCCGAACCGGAATTCCCGGTCAGCCGAAAATCTAGGGAAAGACTGACGGGATTCCAGCAAATTGTATATAATTCTTTCGTCCTTGTCGCCCATGAAAAGAAGTCTTATGGAGGGATCAGTGATAGAGAAAGAAAAGTACGAGAATACCGGTTGACATCATGGCTCCGAGACCTGAAATAATCCTGCGTCCGGTGTCGTGGAACAAAAAAAATGCCCCTATGCAAAAGAAAATATAGGGGACAAGAGTCGTTATCACCGACAATATCGCGAGAGTGCTGAATTCATTGGAGAGAAAAAGCATGCATGCAGTGACGGCGCAACAGGTAACCAATGCGATTCCAGGAGTCCCGTTGGAGTTGAGATGGTTAAGACCCCTGACGGAGTACTCAGTAGCAATTGTGTGGAGTACCCGTGACGATGCGATAATATATGCATTCATAGCCGAGAGCATGGCAAAAATTCCTATTACCGCCACCAGGTACCCTGCATGAGGGAACATGAATGCGGCCGCAGTAGCAACCGGGGCGGGTGATACAGCGAGGAGTGCACTCCCCGTGCTCCCGATGAGGGCAATATTGAGGAGGAGATATATTGCGGTAACCATGAACATGACGATACCAAGCGATCGGGCGACCATCCTGGGATCACGCATCTCATCGACAGGTATTGCACTGATCTCAAATCCGGTAAACGGCCAGTAAACGATTATAATCGTTGAAAACAGGCTCGCGAAAGTAAATGGGACAGTGGCAGCAAAATTTTCAGGTTTGATAAATGGCAGGAGAGCGAATGTAATTACCACCAGGGGCAGAATTTTTAACAGGGTCAGAATATTTTCTGTAAGGCCGGAAACCGATATTCCGATGAGATTTATGATGCAGAATATGGCAAGAATGAGCAGTTCGATGATGAGGAGGTTCCCGATGCTGAAATATGAGATATACTGCCCGACACCTGAGGCGATGGTTGCCACCCCGAGGAGTGCAGATATCGCGTAGAGTATCACCAGCACCGTTGAGAGCTTTCTGCCGAATATCGAATTGAAAATAGCAAAGAACGTCCCTTTTCTCCCGAACCTTGAGGCGGCCCATGCAATGGAGATCATTACGAGGGTGGCGGATATCGCCACGATTACCCATGCAATGAGTGATCCGGGGCCCATGATGCCTGCGGCGATTCCCGGTACCACGAAGATTCCGGAGCCAATGGTCCCCCCTATCCCGAGGCTTACCAGTTCCAGCTGTCCGAGCGACCGTTTATACGTTCCTTCTGTCATTGTTTTTGGGCTTTCTTCTGTTCATAGATTTCACCGGACACGTTATGATTTTTCAGGTAGGCAATGTTTGATAGATGGAGATGAAAATTTAATTAAGAAGATTTAATATGGTGAGTATTTCCAGGGACAGAATAATACCTTTCCCGGACAGTAGTACCATATAACGAAATCCGGGAATGAACCTGCCACGAAACGTTTGAAAAATATCAGTTACAAATGGGTAGTGCTCTCGATCACCACCATCGAGATGTTCATGGTTTCCGTGAACGGGAGCATCACCCTCATCTCGTTGCCGGCGATTTTCAACGGCATTAATGTTGACCCCCTTACTTCCTTTCAGTACCTTCTCTGGGTCCTGATGGGTTACGGCCTGGTAACCGCCACGCTCCTTCTCAGTTTTGGCAGGCTTTCCGATATGTATGGAAGGGTCCGGTTGTATAACATCGGGTTTTTAATCTTCACCATAGGGTCGATCCTTCTTTTTCTCACCCCTGACAAAGGCGATGCCGGAGCCATCGAATTGATCGTATTCCGTCTCGTCCAGGCAGTCGGAGCGGCATTCACCTTCTCAAACAGCGCCGCCATACTGACCGATGTATTTCCCGTCGATGAACGGGGGAAGGCCTTGGGACTCAACCAGATTGCATTTCTTTCAGGCCAGTTCATCGGTCTTATCCTCGGAGGGATACTTGCCTATTATAACTGGCGGTATGTGTTCCTTGTAAGTGTACCGGTCGGTATACTCGGGACGATATGGGCTTTTTTAAAGTTAAAAGAGACAGCCAGACCAAAAAGTGTCCAGGAGATTGATCTCTGGGGAAATATTTCTTTTATTGCCGGGCTGACGATTTTCCTGATCGGGATTACCTATGCACTGCTGCCGTATGGCAACGACCCGATGGGATGGGAAAATCCCCTGGTTATTATTTCCCTGCTTACCGGGATCGGGTTGCTGGTTCTCTTCGTATTCATCGAAAAACGAGTGAAAAATCCGATGTTCAGGCTCGACCTCTTCAGGATCAGGACGTTTACCTATGCAAATGCCGCCGGCTTCCTCAATGCCATTTCCCGGGGAGGTGTATTTTTTATATTGATTATGCTCCTGCAGGGTATCTGGCTGCCGCTGCAGGGATACAGTTTTGAATCGACCCCGTTCTGGGCAGGTATTTTTATGCTGCCGCTCACTATCGGATTTGTTATCATGGGTCCGCTGTCAGGCTGGCTGTCCGATAGATACGGATCCCGGTGGTTTAGTACAACAGGGATGGTACTGGTCGCAGCGTCCTTTCTCATGCTTTCCACGCTTTCCTATAATTTCAAATACCCCCTGTTCGCCGTGTCATTATTAATAATGGGCATCGGCAGCGGCATGTTCGGCGCCCCGAATAGCGTCTCAATCATGAATTCGGTCCCAAGGGAAGATCGGGGTGTGGCTTCAGGTATGAGGTCGATGTTACAGAACAGCGGTATGGTGATATCGATGGCAATGTTTTTTACTATCGTCATTGTCAGTCTCTCCCACACGTTCCCCCCGGAACTTGCCTCGTCCCTGACAAGTGCCGGTGTACCGGAACTTATTGCACCGATGAGTGCGATACCCCCGACAAGTGCACTGTTCGCAGCGTTTTTAGGTTATAACCCTGTCAATGCAATTCTGGCGGTCATCCCTGCTTCGGTGATTTCCGGTATCAGTCCGTCAGCTATCGGACTCCTCACCGGTACTACCTGGTTTCCGATGACCCTCGGTCTGGCATTCGTCCCGTCACTTCGCGTGTCATTTTATATCGGCGCCGTATTATCCATTATTGCCGGAGTATTGTCATACTTTGCAGGAGGCCGTGGTGACCACGTACTCATCAGGAAAAAAGAGCCGGAAATTCCAGGTTTACCTGAAGAGAAAGGGATACCTGAACAAAATCCAGTCGAGGAGGAGGAATATAATGACGCTATTTGAAAGGATAGTCATCGCAGCAGATGGTTCAAAAAACAGCAAATCCGCAGTGATTGAAGGACTACGTATCGGAAAGACATGCAATTCATCGATTTTTGTTATCAGTGTAATCGATTCCAGGGCATTAAGCTCCGTCTCTCCCGAAATCCAGGTCCAGGGAAGCATCGATCAGATGCAGACGGAAGCAGAGGGTATAGTCAGCGACATTAAGGCACATGCAGAAGGACAGAACATCACAACCTCTGTACTCACCGGTGATCCGGTAAATGAAATAACAAAATTTGCTTTATCAAGGGATGCCGATCTGATCGTGGTTGGCACTCAGGGAAAAAGTGGGATCGAAAGACTCTTCCTCGGCAGTGTTGCAGAAGGAGTCATCAGGCACGCCCCCTGTCCGGTACTTGTGGTGAAAAACAAAGACTTTTTGTGATGGTATTTCCTGGTTATAACCGGTTTCTGCATTGTCATAATCTTTTTGGAAGAACATCCGGTCTCCAGGTATAAAATGACCCGGATATTGGACTTTTTTCGGTGAAGAAACTGTTCGGGCGGAGACCGATTGTTTTTTAAATCCTGCTAAAGATTCTTTGTCTGGAGTGATTGTGTTGGAGAACAGATATCTGATGATTCTGGGATGTATCGTGATCTTAATGGTTGCAGGGACGGCTTCTGCACAACCATCATCCGATCAAGGGACAAACGGTGTCGGAAATCTCTACTCAACAGGGAGTATCTATGTAACCTCGACACCGGCGGGTGCTTCGGCAGTGCTCGACGGCGGGGAGGACCTTGTATACACACCCGGTACGTTTAACTCAGTCATACCCGGCCTGCATAATGTAAGAATTACCATACCGGGTTATCAGGCATATTCAGCAACAGTCGAAGTCACCGCCGGGAATACAAACAATGTTTTCGCAACCCTGAACCAGGTTATCCAGCCCGGCGGGCTTTCGGTTATTTCCAATCCCAAAGGAGCCGATTTATATATCGATGATATTTATATGGGTGTCACGGACCAGATCGTTGGCAACCTTGCCACCGGCAGCCACAATGTATCTCTGTCTCTTGCAGGGTATGAACTATGGACCGGGCAATCCAACGTTGTTCCAAGCCAGGTTACATCGCTCACCGTAAGCCTTGTTCCCGAAGTCAACCCCCCTTCAGGAGATCTCCGTGTTGCATCAACACCCGAAGGTGCGGCAGTATATGTGAACAATGACTACCGGGGGACCACCCCTGTCATCGGTTCCCTTGATATCAGTAACCTAAACCCTGGGGTCTCTGCGATAGCCCTCAAAAAGGCAGGTTTTGAAGATTATACAACCCAGGTGATAATCACTGCCGGTACGACAACACAGATCAATGCAGCCCTGAAGGCAACCCAGGCCCCCGGGGTTGCGACTGTACAGATTGTCTCAAGCCCCGGTGGCGCTGATGTTTATATTAATAACCAGTATGTGGGAATTACACCAATTTTGTTCCAGAATGTAAAAACCGGTTCGTATACTGTAGAAATCAGGTTGCCGGGATATACTTCCTATACAACGACCGGCCAGGCAAATGCGGGCCAGGACATCAGCCTCAATGTTGCCCTGACACCGGCCCCGGCCCCCACGACAAAGTCTTCCGGAAGTCCCCTGTTAGTCCTTTTCGCGTTGGGTATCGTCGGACTCGCGGGATTCCTGGCATGTCGCAGGTATTCCTGATCAGGGATCTTCCCGGAAATTTCAATAATTTTTTGAGAACATCCCTTCTTTATTGAGTGATGAGAGCCCTCTTCTCTCCCGTTCGGAAGACTATGATCTCTTCATTTGTATATTGCCGGTAGCGAATTTTCTCTCCACAAGCAGAAACACAGAGGGGTTCACCCATCACTCGAGTTATCAGGTCGAACTATTTGATAATCCCCGGCTATGCAGAATTCTGACCCGCAAATCAGGCATGATAAATGCTTGCAAAAAGGCCGGTATCCTTCTCATGCTTCATAGGTGAAAATTTCTTCAATCGTGACATTAAAATATTGTGCGATTTTAAAAGCAAGATCCAGGGATGGATCGTATTTTCCTGTTTCGATGGCTACGATGGTCTGTCTTGAGACACTGACTTCCTTTGCCAGATCTTCCTGCCTGAGTCCTTTTATTGCGCGGAAAACTTTGATTTTATTCTTCATCTATTGCCCATTCCCCATATTTCCTGGCATAATACAGCCGGAATCCTACATAGAGAAAGATCATCAGACAAAGCAGGCCAAGTGAAAAGTACCCGATGAGTTTCGGTGATGGTATGTCCCCGGGGTTGCCAAGCAATTCTCCCGGGTGAGGTGGTCTGAACTCCTGGGGAAACTTCGGAATCCGGAACAGGGCAGTCACCGTTCCGATTGCAAAAACGGCGAACATTACCCAGAATACCTGGAGCGTCCTTAATGCTGCTTTTTCTGTTATCTTCGCGCTGCGCTCGTCTTCAACAAGATCGGTAATCTGCCTTCGGGCAAAATAAATGACGATAACCCCGATAATGAACGCGGATTCGGTAAAAAAATGTACTGAATTTTCGATCGAATACCAGAAAATTATGAGAAGAACAAGAGCAATACATCCAACCAGCAGGTAAAAGGAATTTTTCTTCATCGTATACCTATGTAAAGAACACTTTACATTTATTGTATACTATTGCATTATATAAAATTATGGTTAACAACCGATTTCCGGTTTTCCTGATACCCAATATACCATCTGATTTTCCCGGGAGCGGGAGGGAGACGGGAATATTAATACATTAAAAAAGAATCTCTATCGACCGCAATGAAAAAAAAGCCCGATATCGACCTGAAAGTAATTGCCCTGAATGCAATGGAAAAATATGGATTTACGACCCGTTTTCCCGATACGCTTATCCATGAGGTCAACGCCCTGACAGAGAGGGTATTTCCGGAAGAGAGGGAGGGGGATACCGATCTGAGAACGACTCCCTGGTCTTCAATCGATAATGAAGACTCGATGGACCTCGATCAGCTGGAATACTGTGAACCCGGCCGTAACGACGAGGTGGATGTGAAAATTGCAATTGCAGACGTTGATATGTATGTCCGTGAAGGATCCCGGGCTGATCGTTATGCAGCTCATAATGGTACTTCGGTCTATACCGGTGTCGAAACGTTTCCACTGTTTCCTGACCGTCTCTCAAAGGGGATCACCTCCCTTCTTCCCGGGAAAGACCGGATGGCGGTTATCGTCACCTATAGCGTTCTCCCTGACGGAAGTATCCGTCATGGGGACGTATTCCGGGGGCTTGTGTCAAATAAAGCAAAACTCGTCTATGAACAGGTCGGACAGTGGCTTGAAGGGGAAGGCCCCACACCTGATATGATACGGATGGTACCGGGAATGGAAGAACAGGTTCGCCTTCAGGATGAAACGGCCAGGCGTCTGAGGCAATACCGCCTGTTGCAGGGGGCCCTCGACCTGGATACTATCGAGGCACAGGCTATCATGGAAGAAGGATCTGTCAGGGATCTTGTTGTCCGGCAGCAGAACCGGGCCCATTCAATAATCGAGGAATTCATGGTTGCGGCCAATGGATGTATGGTTGATTATCTCGGCAAGGCTGGAGTCCCCGTAATCCAGAGAGTCGTCAGGATACCTAAAAACTGGCCGGGAATAGTTAGTACCGCCGCATTATATCGTTATTCCTTACCAGAGTACCCCGATTCGAAAGCCCTTTCTCTCTTTCTTTTAAGACAAAAAGAAATAAATCCGGATCAGTTTCCTGACCTGTCGCTCACTATCGTGAAGCTGCTCGGACCAGGCGAATATATGACCCTGATACCGGGAGAGCCTCCGGTTGGCCATTTTGCGCTCGCGGTGACAGACTACACGCATGCAACGGCCCCGAACCGTCGTTACGTCGATATTATCAACCAGAGACTCGTCAAATCTGTTCTGGTAAACACAACACCTTCTTACACGGCAGATGAACTGGAAGCACAGTCGGCCTGGCTGACCGATCGTGAAAAAGCTTCTAAAAAAGTGGAACGGTTTATGCGCAAAGCAGCAGCCGCTGTCCTTCTCAACCACAGGATAGGTGAATCATTTGATGCACTGGTTACGGGTATCACCGAACATGGAACCTATGCGAGGCTGATTACACCCCCTGCCGAGGGAAGGATCGTCAGGAACGAGAGTGGCCTGAGGATCGGGGACAAAATAACGGTCAGGCTCGTAAAAACCGACCCCTATAACGGGTTTATTGATTTTCAACGGGTGAAATAACCGGGAAAGCAATACGAATCCGATTTTTTTGAACGGGTTCCAGGGTTGTCAAAACGCTCCCATGATGGATAGTTCAACCAATTATTGGTTATGTTCATCTCTTGCTAATAAGATTGTTTTACATAATTCGACACTTATGGGGCTCCGTTCTCGCCGCTTTGGTCGTCCGGTCGCGATAGCATTGTGCTGGATATAATTAATCCCTAATTCCCGATTTAACCCTGCCCGTTGGCTATCCTGGGAGGGGGCAGGGAGGGAGTAAAAGCTCTTCCTGTCGGGATTGCTGATAGAGATTTCATAGAAAGAATTCACCAAAGATCCGGTTTCTTGAAACATCCGAAAGAGAGTTTCTTGCAAATCCGGGATCTCCGGAGATTCCGGATTGCTTTAATCGATATCGTTTTAAATCCGTTTGTGAATTGACTCACCGGATGGGACTCATGAACTGAAAGGGGAACCGTTAACTTTCTCAATTAAATCAACCGATTCCCTGCATTCCAGCCATCCCGCCAGGCCCATTGTTATCTTTTAAATCACTGTTTTTACAAACGTATCGAAACCGACGCGCTCGATAGTTTCACCCATACGCTCAAGTGGTTTGGCGTTTTCCCGGTAAAATGCGATTACTCTCCTGGCCAGATCTACAGCTTGTTCAGCCGTCAGCCCGGTGGCGAACTCCCGCCCAATCCGTGCCGTTCCTCCACCTTTTCCCCCGGCTACAGCAGTGAATCCGTCGTCGGTTCCGAAGAACCCCAGATCTTTCATCCAGGAGTCGCTGCAACAGTTTGTGCATCCTGATATTCCCATCTTGAACTTGGCGGGGGCGGGCTTGCCATAGAATTCCTTGTCAAGGGCAAAACCAAGGCCTGGGCTGTCCTGTTTTGCTTTCTTACAGGACCATGTGCCGGGGCATATCTGGATGCTCCTTATCGTCAGGCCGATCGCCTTGGATCGGTCTTCAAACTCTTCCCAGGCATGGTCAAGGTCCTGTTCGCGAAGACCAATAATGGCAATGCGCTGGGCTCCGGTGAGCTTCACATATTTTGCGTTATATTTTTCTGCCACGTCGGCGATCTTCCTCAACATTGCGGGCTTGATAAATCCCCCGGGAATATGAGGGTGTATCAAAAATGTCTCCATATCTCTCTGAATGATTGCCCCCTTTTCAGGTATGTTTGCTTTTACCATGCTTATCACCGACCTTTTTGTACGTAAGCAAACGGTTGGCTGGTGTATACATACAATTTGTTATTTGTATGTGCCGGATCCGAATCAGTGTATCTCATCATTGCACCCGCACTAAGTCAGCAGCAGGTAAAGAATATCGTTCGATGTACGGTAGAGGGAATACAAATGACCACCGGCAGTAAACGGTCTTCGAAGGGAGAACATAGGGCATAACGGGAAACCGGGGCTGAATGTCAGCCGACCGGTAACCGGAATCGATTCTTACGATGATTTTTCTCTTACCAGGGAAGTTAAAGAGCACGGTGGGTTCAGTCGAGATACATTGTTCTTATGAGGCTTTTCCCAGATTCCGTTTTAAAAATACGGTGGTATATTGACTCTGTTGCATCTTTCCCCATTTCGTCTTCAAAAATATTGACAAGAAAATCCGCCTCCACAAGGATCTGGAAATCGATGCCGTCGATCTTTGAATACGTGTGATGGTTGCCGGTTATAAAACAGACCCGGTCTATGACAGGGACGGGTATTCCAAGATCTCCGAGTATCTGACGTGCTATGGGAGGCCCCTCAATCTGCTGGTATTTTCCTGAGGAGGATTTGAATTTCCGTTCAGCTTCAATAATCCCTATATCATGCAGGAGGGCCGTATACAGGATGGTCTCCTCCACTCCAGCAGCCGTTGGTTCGCATGAACTGATAATCCGGGCGAATGCAAAGACTTTCAGTGCGTGATTGATCCTTCTGGTATCATGGCCGAAGTATTCGATCATCCTTTCCATGACGCGGGGGATCATTGCCTAGTTTTTCGCACTGATTACTTATGGTTGTTATCACGTCGAGGGAGAATTGATTTCGTCGATAAATTATTTACGAATTTATAATTATTTTTCTAAAAAAAAAAAAGGGGAAAAATCTGCAAGTCTGATTCAATAGTATGGCACGCTTGTCGGTGAGGAGAACGGTCTCCTGCTGAAACTTAATGAATTACCGAGTTTATCAGTGATCGACATCTGCTGGTTGGGGAAGATGGTGTAGCCGGCTGCTGAACCGAGTATCGTGAGATAGGACTGCTCCGTGCTGCTCCCATCCGGACAATACATCTGGGTTGAGGTAAGGGGACCGATCGAAATACCATTTCCTGAGGGCACGATCTTGCCGGTAACCGTGTAAGGTCCCCCATAATTATTACAACCGCCATAGCCGGATACCTGTCCCTGGTTATCGAATATCGCGGTAATCTGGGTATTAGTATCAAGCGGTGCCGTCGCTCCCTGGAAGAGGATTGCCTGGAGATACCACGTCCCCAGCAGGGGAGAAGGTGACGAGGTGGGCAGGAGCGTCGGAACAGGAGTTACCACAGGAGTCGGCACCGGCGTTGCCGGAACCTGTGTTGTCTGTACCGGCTGAACCTGGCTGGTAGTACATCCTGCAAGAAAGAGAGCTACGGCCAGCCCCAGAAGAAGAAACAAATAATAGGATCTCATACGCCCCAATGACCGATTATCGATATTAAACTTTTCTCCCGGATCAAGATAATAACGAAAAAAAACTCGCTCAAATCCCCGTGGTTCTCCCTGACCCCCGGAATCCGGATCGACACCGGATTCTACATCCGTCATGCCACGAGAAGATCTCAACCATTGCCCTGGATTGCTGGTGCAACCAGAATGGCGATATAGTATAGTGATAAAATGAGTGTGATCAATAATTCGACAGAGATAACGAGCTACCTTAAGGTTGCCCGTAAAGGAGGATTTATGCCGGGATATATGAACCATCACAGGGAAAACGCAGCGGGTCGCCGGATCCTGCCTCCCCTTTTTGTCAGCTTATTGATTGTCGTTCTATTGATTTCGTGCATTCTACCTGTTGCAGGAGCGAATGCGACGGCGACGGCAACAACTACTGCAACCACTACCGTGACGACAAGTCCTACAGCAACGGTTACCCATACAACAACCCAGACGACTGCCGCCACTACGGCTGCGACGACAACAACAACCGCAGGCACTACCGCTACTACATCGGTCGCAACGACAACCTCGACAAACCAGGTACAGCCTGTTGCCGGGTTTACCGCAGATACCACCTCCGGCCCGGCACCCCTCACGGTACAGTTCACCGACCTCTCGACAGGAGGCCCTGTATCATGGACATGGGATTTCGGAGATGGGGAATCGGATACCTCGCAAAATCCCAGCCACATCTACAATAATGCAGGATTTTATACTGTTACACTCACCGCCGTAAACAGGCAGGGCACTGGTTACCTCAAGTCGGAGTCCAATTATATCACCGTTGAAGAAGTCACTGCTACACCAACGGAAACAACCACAACAAGTTCACCAGCCCTTGCAGCCTCATTCAGTGGCTCTCCATTGGATGGAACCGGTACCCTGACCGTCCAGTTCACCGATTCATCGTCAGGATCTCCGGAATCCTGGAGCTGGGACTTTGGCGACGGCACAACCAGCACGGTTCAGAATCCTTCTCATGTATTCTCGAACCCCGGGCTATACACCGTTTCACTCAGGATTACCAAATCGGGTGGGACCGATAAAACCACCAAGGACTCGTATATCACTATTAGGGCTCTCTCTACAACCTCACCCACGGATACTCAGGTGACCGTGTCTTCATCGGAGCACCAGTCCGGAACGTCACAAGGAAAATCCCTGGTTTACAGTACTACCCTTCCTACCCCTGTCATCAGATATACCCAGGCACAGGCTAATGCTACACCGGTACTGACCGGACAGGCATGGATCGACCGTGAGAATAAAAAGCTGGCAGACGCAGAGGCCGTTGCAGCAGCCGGACAGCATAACGATATTGTTTCACAGATAATCGGTTTTTTTAAAGGGCTGCTCCATTGGTCGTAACTTTTTTTATGCAGGCCCAAGACAAATTTCTGAGATAAATCAGGTTGCACCTTCATTTGATAAACGTGAAAAAAATGTACCCAATAGAGTCATTATGACCTAAAAAATAACCGGTCGGGAAACGGATCCGGTAAAGAATATTCTTCATCGCTTGAAAAAAAGGCTGAAAAAAGTTACAATGTCCAGGGAATCGGAACAAACAGGGTCAATGGTGCTGTATAATTCGGGTTCGGATCGACGTGGATATATCTCTCCCTCGTGTAGGTCTTAGTTCCGTCAGGTCCCAGGGTAGTCAACGACACCGTGAAATCACCCGGCGTTGTGTATACGTGAGCCGGGTTCTTGCTTGTTACAATCGTCGAAGCGTCCCCGAACGTCCAGTATCTCAACCACGGATTCCCTGTATTTATTTCTGTGAACTGGACACGTAACGGTAACATTCCGGATGTCGGGTTACCAATAAAGGCCCCCTCCGGGGTTGCATTGACATGGATATAGTCTTCCCTGACCTTCGAATCGACCCCACCGGGTCCGGTGACTGTCAGGTTGACGGAATACGTTCCGGCATTCTGGTACGTATATACGGGGTTCTGTGCCCTGCTCTCGATATTGCCATCGTTATTGAAGTCCCACGCCCACGCGGTCACATTCCCGGTCGATTGATCGGTGAACGATATTGTCAGCGGTGCATAACCTGCCGTGATGTTAGCCATGAAATTGGCTACAGGATGGGACGGCGATACAGAGATATACTCTTCGCTGACCTTGGAATCTGATCCCCCCGGTCCGGTCACTGTCAGGTTGACCGAATATGTTCCCGGATTCTGGTATGTGTATGCAGGGTTCTGTTCCGTGCTCTCGATTGTTCCGTCATTCTTGAAGTCCCAGGCCCACCCGGTGACATTCCCGGTCGACTCATCCGTGAACTGCACCGCCAGCGGTGCCGGGCCCGATTTGGGGTCAGCAGTGAAATCAGCAACTGGTTGTGACGGCGATACCGAAATATATTCTTCGCTGACCTTGGAATCTGATCCCCCTGGTCCGGTCACTGTCAGGTTGACCGAATATGTTCCCGGATTCTGGTACGTGTATGCAGGGTTCTGTTCCGTGCTCTCGATTGTTCCGTCATTCTTGAAGTCCCAGGCCCATCCGGTGACATTCCCGGTCGACTCGTCCGTGAACTGCACCGTCAGCGGTGCATTACCTTCTTTTGGCGAGCCATTGAAGTCAGCGACAGGTGGCAACGGGACAAGGGTTGCATAGAACTGGGTGGTCTGGCCCTCAACGACCGTTACCGATCCGGTAAAATTCTGGTAACCGGCCAGGGTGAGGAGAATCGAGTAGGCGCCCGGGTTAAGATTATAGAGTACCGAATCGGTGACCTGCCCGGTTGTCACACCATCCAGGTAGATTTCTGCCCCCATCGGGTTAGAGTTCACTGAAATATTACCCGTGGTTGGTCCCGGTGGCGGAACAGGAGTCAGGGAAATATAAACCTGAGCAGTCTGGCCAGCGATCACCGTTACCTGAACTGAACTGTTCCGGTACCCCGTCAGGTTCAAAAGAACGCTGTGTGAACCAGGCTGGATTTCGGTCAGCAAGGAACTGGTTTCTTCCCCGGTATCCATCCCGTCCAGGAAAATTTCGGCCCCCATTGGGTTAGAATTTACACTGATAGCCCCTGTTGTCGGTACCGGTGGTTTAACGGGAGTAAGTGTAACGAACACCTGGGTCGTCTGGCCGGCAACCACGGTCACCTGTACGGTATTGTTTTTATACCCGGTAAGATTCAGAAGAACCGTATGGGATCCGGGTGTAATTCCGGTCAGGAGTGTGTTCGTGATCTGACCCGTATTCACCCCGTCAAGATATACTAAAGCCCCTACCGGACTCGAATAGACTGATATACTCCCCTTCGTCGGGGCCGGCGGAGTAACAGGAAGAAGTGTGGCATAGACCTGGGCAGTCTGGCCAGCGATAACCATTACCTGTGCCGTCCCGTTCTGGTACCCGGTGAGATTCAGGAGAATAGTATGGGAACCCGGGGCAATATTATAGAGTATTGTGTTTGTAGTCTGGCCGGTATTTGAACCATCAAGATAGATCAGGGCTCCGGTCGGATAGGAACTCACCGAGATATTTCCGGTTGTCGGTACCGGCGGTGTCACTGGTGTCAAGGTGGCAAACACCTGGGATGTCTGGCCGGCAATTACATTGACCTGTGCTGCTACGTCCTGGTATCCCGTGAGGTTGATGACTACGGAGTGGGATCCCGGAGCAACGTTCGGAATGACTGAATTTGTTATCTGCCCGGTGTTAACGCCATCAAGGAAGATCCTTGCGCCCGATGGACCTGAGCTGACCGATATATTCCCGGTGGTTGGGACTGGCGGGGCTATCGGGATGAGGGTGGCATACATCGGTACCGTCTGGCCTGCAGTAACGGTAACCTGGGCACTGAAGTTCTGGTACCCCCTAAGGGACAATGCCACATTATGCGATCCTGGTGCGATTCCATTCAGTACGGCATTCGTGACCTGACCTGTATCAGCACCGTCGAGAAAGATCATCGCCCCTGAAGGACCGGAACTGACCTGGATATTCCCGCTCGTTGGATTCGGGGCGAGAGAAGCGAAAACCAGTACTGTCTGCCCTGCTATCACTGTTATCTGCGTCGATACATTCTGGTACCCGGCCAATGTCAGTGAGACCGTGTGAGAACCCGGAGTAATCCCGGTAAGAAGGGCATTCGTGACGTAACCAGTCGATGATCCGTCAAGATAAATGGCAGCTCCCGCCGGATCCGAGCTGACCGATATATTCCCACTTGTCGGCGGCACAGGTACAAACGAGACAAACACCTGGGTCGTCTGCCCGGCTGTAACCGTCACCTGGGTGGTAACGTTCTGGTATCCGGGCAGAGTCAGCAACACAGCATGGGACCCCGGGTCGATGTTTTGAAGCTGGGTATTCGTGGTCTGACCGGTAAATACGCCGTCAAGGTATACCCGGGCGCCTGCCGGGTTCGATGTAACGGAAATATTTCCCTTTGTCGGACCTGGTGGCTGGATCGGGACCATCGATGCATACAACTGAGCCGTCTGGCCTGCGGTGATAAGGACCTGGCCGTTGAAGTCCTGATATCCTGTAAGTTTGAGCGTTACCAGATGCGATCCCGGTGCGATTCCGGTAATCACCGAATTGGTAGCCTGCCCGGTACTCGAACTGTCGATGTATATCAGGGCACCTGTGGGACTCGACATCACCGATAAATTCCCGGTTGTCGGAACGGGTCCGGGGGCCGGTATGAGAGCGATGAAGACCTGGGCGGTCTGCCCAGCCGTTACCGTTACCTGGGCGGTGGCATCCTGGTACCCGGTCAGGTTAAGGCGGACGGAATGTGACCCGGGATTGATGTTTGGTAATATCGTATTGGTATTCTGACCGGTGTTCACGGTATCGAGATAAATGAGGGCACCGGTTGGATTCGAACTGACTGAAATATTTCCGGTCGTAGGAGGCGGTGGCTGGATCGGGCTTAGTGTCGCGTATATCTGCGTGGTTTGTCCTGCAACGACGATAACCTGGGTAGTAAAGTTCTGGTAACCGCTCAGTGTCAGCAGCACCGAATGAGATCCGGGATTGATATTGGGCAGGATAGTATTGGTGTTCTGACCGGTACTGGCACCGTCGAGGTAAATCAGGGCTCCTGACGGGCTGGACGTGATTGAAATGTTCCCGGTAGTGGGCGGCGGGACCGGGATCGGCACGAGCGAGAAATATACCTGTGTCGTCTGACCCGCCGTGACGGTAACCTGCTGGCTCGAGTTATAATATCCGGGAAGGGTCAGGAGAACACTGTGTGTCCCGGGTTGGATCGAGGTGAACAGGGAATTCGTCACAAGCCCGGTGCTGCTTCCATCAAGGAAAATTAATGCACCTGTCGGATTTGAACTGACAGAAATATTCCCGGTCGTAGGAGGCGGTGGCGGGATCGGCACGAGCGTCAGGGACACAATGGCAGTCTGTCCCGAATACACCGTTACCTGCTGGGAAGCATTGTAGTAACCCGTCAGGGTCAGGAGAACAGTGTGCGTCCCTGGTGTGATACCGGTAAGAAGTGAATTTGTTGTCTGACCGGTAGAGCTTCCGTCCAGGTATATCAAGGCACCCGAAGGGTTTGAATTGACTGATATGCTTCCCGGCGTAGGTGGCGGAGGTCCGGTGATGGTAAAACCATCAGGAATGACAAGATTGGATCCGTCCGTGTTCAGGACATGGATATCCCAGTCCCCCGGTTCCGCACCTACAAGATTATATGTTCCAATGAGAAGTTGCGCCGACTGGTTCGTCTGGTTGGCCAGAGAAATGCTTATCGGATGAATATCAGGGTAACCGGTCCTTGAAAGATACGCAGTACAGTCGGATAAAAATCCAATACCTGTGTAATATATTATTACATCGGCATTATTCTGGCCTTCGTGAGGAGTATAATACGTCACCTGGGGGCTTGCAGAACCTGCAGGAATTAATGCAAGCAGAACAAGAACTCCGATGGTGAGCAGAGCTGTAGTACTATTCATCTTCATGTTACAACCACCTTGATCGGGACCTATCGAACCACATGATGCCGTGTGGATAGATCCAAGCATTCAAATATTATTTCAATCTGGTATATGTAAGTTGACATAGATCTTCACCCATAAATATATATATATATATATTTTATTGGAGAATCCGTTAGATTTCCCTCATTCACAGGCAGGTTGCGAAATTGCATGCCTGCGCGGGCATGAGGTCTGATCGGGCGTCAGGTAATCATCTTTATATCACCGGTACGTATTTACTATCTTCTTATGGGTGATGAAACCCGGATCCTTGATTCCAGGAAGATCAGGACCGGAACGGCAACATATAACCTTATTCTTAGCAGAGAGGATTTCTCCAGTATTTTTCCCGGAATGTTTCGATATTGCGTTTCTTTAATAATGAACGGTCAGCTCTCGCTTGTTTTCAGAACCAACACGTTTGAATATACCCCCGGGTACCCTGGTGACGCCGAACAGGTCTCACGGGAAAAAATGAACGAATGGGAGAGAATCCTGCTGGAAGACCCAGGAAGGCTGATCCCACCAGTGAAAGAACACGATCCGGTTAATCCCCGGTTATCCAGGGTTGAGGTCGTTGTCCTCCAGGGAAGCCCGAGAGCGGATGGTAATTGCGGTTTTATTGCAGGGTGGGTGATGGAAGCCGCACGGAATGCGGGCAAGACCGTGCATGTCTTCTTTCCCCACGATATGGAACTGCATTCCTGCATAGGGTGTTACCAGTGCTTTAATTCAGGCGCCTGTACATTCAGAGACGATATGGAAGAGATTCTTTATGCCATCAGGAACGCAGAGCTTGTCGCGATCTGTTCACCGGTATATACGAATACCGTCCCGGCAGGTCTCAAAACGGTATTCGACCGGTCCCTGCCTTATCACGCGGCCCTGACTCTTGGGATCCTGGAAAATCGGCCAAAGGGACTATTGTTTGCTGTTGCGGGCCGGAAAGGGGTATCAAATTTTACCTGCACGAAGCGTGTCGTCAGGGCATTTATGGAAATATCAGGGATTATTCCGGCCGGAGAGATCCTGTTTGATGATATGGACAACCGGTTCTCTGTAAAAAATATAGAAGAAGCCGAATCTGATGTGAAGACTCTCGTACACCAATCTATCAGGTTATAGGTATACAGTTAACCGGGACTCGTTTTCCCGGTACTGTATGCCCTTACCACTATCACTACTGTTACAGCGAGAGAAATAAGAACGATAATAACGATAATATAGAAAAGAACGGGCAGAATCACCTGGATGACCTGAATTCCACCGAACAGGTATCCGATGGAGAGGACACTCCCGGACCAGGCAACGGCCCCGGCGAGGTTCATGCCAACATAGAACCGGTAGTTCATCGATTCCATCCCGGCAAAAAAAGGCGGAAGATTTACCGCCGGAATAAAACGGCTGACGATTATTGAAATGGTCCCGTATCGTTTCATCAGGTCGAGGGATTTTCTGATATTTTTTTCCTCGAAAACACCCGGACAACCTCGTTTACAGACCGTTATTCCCAGAAGCCTGCCACTCCAGTAATTTATATCGTAACCGACATAAGCAGCTGCTACGGCAGTAAATAACAACCACGATATCTCAAGCTGGTGCGTCGTGCTGAGTGCTCCTGATACGAAAAGCAGGGAATTGCCGGGAAATGGCGTGATAATGAAACTCGAGGCAACGAGGATCGAGAGGAAAATCAACAGGTAGATCCAGACTCCGTAGCGTTCGACCTGGACTGGAAGAGTCGTCGTGAGATTGGTAAATATCCCGGTAATATCGGACATTAACAATGATCCGTAATTACCGCATTATAATAAAATGACAGTAGTCGGCAATGCCCGTGAGGATCTCATACCACAATCTTATCCCTGGGTTTTTCTGGCGAGACGCCCTGACCATCATGCCGGGCGGACAGATCCGCATAAAACAGGGCCCCTGACCCCGGGGGTTCATCCCGTTTTGTTTTCATGGGTAACGGGGCGAAACAGCACCCTGAAAAATCGTCACATCGGCCTGCCTGCTTTGATTGTGAGGTGATCGATTCTCATATTCCAGGTGACAACAGAAGAAAAAGACACGGCTGCATTGATCACCAATCCCCCGGCAGACATCAACAACTCTTCTTCGATCCGGTTTCGTATTCCTCGATATCTTCCAGGATCCGTTTAAACCCGCGTTCAAGAAAATCATCAAAGGTTTCGATGCCCTCCCATTGTTCGACGTAATAGTTTTCTGACAGTACGGGATTATCTATCACGACCACGCTGCCTTTTGCATTGGTCGCACCGATATATTGTTTCATCCTGTGCGCATGTTTTCCCTTTTGGGGAATTTTTGCCGTGATGATCCAGTAGGATTTCTCGTCCGCAGCATCCACGTATACTTCGTGGTCACGTTCAAATTTTTTCAGCCGCTCAATAACTGATTCGGTCATATGCATGAAACCTCACTTGCTGGTAGGCGTGAATTATCCTCCCATTATAAATAATTGATCCCTGTACTTCTTTCAGATATAACCGGTCCGACACGTCATATGGGTAAGGAAAAAAAGTAATGAGACAATTTACCATAAATTCCCTCCTTTTAAACGTTTTCAATCACCCCTTTACGTACCACATGCTTTATGTCCCTTATCGATAATGAACAACATTATGTCAGCCGTCAGCCGGGACACGGTCCCTGTTCCCGATACAACAGTTCTTCACCGTTATAACTGCGTTATCATTGGTGGGGGTCTGACCGGTCTCCGGGCCGCACTGGAAATTTACGAAAAGGGATTTACCAGCGCAATAATTTCCAAAGTCCATCCGCTCAGGTCTCATTCGGTTGCGGCACAGGGGGGTATCAATGCGGCCCTTGGAAATGCCGATGATGCCGGGGAGGATACCTGGCAGGCCCATGCATATGATACGGTAAAAGGATCCGATTATCTTGCAGACCAGGATGCTGTAGCTCTCATGTGCAGGGAAGCCCCAAAAACCGTGTTCGACCTTGAACATATGGGGACGGTATTTTCCCGGAGAAACGATGGAAAAATTGCACAGAGACCGTTCGGGGGAGCCGGTTTTCCGAGGACGTGCTACGCTGCAGACCGGACCGGGCATAACCTTCTCCATACCCTGTACGAACAACTGGTCTCACGGCAGATACCTGTTTATGAAGAGTTTTTTGTGACTTCACTCGTGACCGAAAACGACAAGTGTACAGGGTGTACTGCTCTTGAACTAAGAACCGGACGTGTCCATGGTTTTTGTGCCGATGCGGTACTAATGGCCACCGGAGGATTCGGGAGAATTTATTCCCGGTCAACCAATGCCCTGATTAATACCGGTGACGGGACCGCCCTGGCCTTCCGTGCCGGAGCATCCTTAAAAGACATGGAATTCGTCCAGTTTCATCCTACTTCACTCGCCGGTACCAATATTCTCATCACGGAAGGTGCCAGGGGCGAAGGAGGGGTACTGGTCAACCGACTGGGAGAGAGATTCATGATGCGCTATGCTCCTTCATCGTTGGATCTCGCTCCGCGGGACGTGGTTGCACGGGCTATACAGACCGAGATAATCGAGGGAAGGGGATTTCCCGGTGACTATGTCCACCTGGACCTTACAAGTCTTGGAGAAGATCTTATCGAGACCCGTCTTCCCGGCATAAGGCAGATTGCGATTGATTTTGCTGGGATCGACCCCGTTAAGTCACCTCTACCGGTGCAGCCGGCACAACACTATTCAATGGGTGGGATCGATGTGAATAATAACGGGGCAACATGCATTTCGGGCCTTTACGCCGCAGGAGAATGTGCCTGCATCAGTGTCCACGGTGCGAACCGCCTTGGAGGAAATTCCCTTCTTGAAACCGTTGTTTTCGGAAAAATCGTTGCCGATACAATCATCGGGGATATCAGGGAAAAATCCGTGGGATCGATACAGGCAGTAGAGACTGCCCTTTTCGCAATAAATGGAGAAATAGAGTACCTGCTCAACCGTGAAGCAGGTGAAAACCCCGGCGCCCTGGGAATTGAACTGAAGGAGATCATGGTCAGCAGATTTGGAATTTTCAGGGACCAGAAAACAATGGCCGAAGGAATAGAGATGCTCGCTTCAATAGAGGACCGGTCCCACAATATTGTAGTCAGAGATAAAACCAGGATTTTTAACCAGTCAATTATACAGTCATTCGAACTGCAGAACATGGTTCTCCTTGCAACCGCGATTGCAAAAGGAGCTATAGAACGGAAAGAGAGCAGGGGGTCGCATGCACGAACGGACTATCCTTTGAGGGACGATGCCCGTTTCATGATGCACACTATCGCCACTCTTGAACAGGGATCCGTTTCCATACGGTACGAACCGGTAAGAGCAGGGATGTTCGAACCTGGGGAGCGTGTTTATTGATGAACCTGAAAATTTACCGGTCGGCAGCTGCACCGGCAGCATCGGCTCATTATGATGTTTTTTCCCTTACCGATCGACCGGGCATGACAGTTCTTTCGGCTCTTTTTCTGATAAAAGAACAGTTTGACGAGACCTTAACGTTTCGGTATTCCTGCAGGGGTGCGGTCTGCGGTACCTGCGCAATGCTCATCAATAAAATTCCACGACTTGCATGCCGGACCCAGGTCGGTTCCCTTTTGAAAGGAACCGGACATATCGATCTCGTACCGTATCCTGCCATTGCAGAAACAATTTCATGGGACCCGGGAGAAGATATACTCGTTGAACCACTGCCTCATCTCCCCGTTATAAGGGACCTTGTCGTCGATATGTCGGAATTTTTCAGATATTACCGTCTCCTGGACCCCGTTTTCAGACCTGCCGGCCCGGATCCCGCTAAAGAACGATTGATGGACCCGGGAGACGCAAAAGACCTGGAAACGTATACAAATTGTATCCTGTGTGCAGCTTGTTACGGGGCCTGTCCTGTCAATGCTGAAAATCCCCGTTATCCGGGGCCTGCTGCCCTTGCCACCCTGTACCGGTTCCATATCGATCCCAGGGAAGCGCGGAACGGATCGCGGCTGGTCTCCGCGGATTCATCTGATGGCTGGTGGGCATGCCGGTTTCATGGCAATTGCGCGAAAGTCTGCCCCAAATCGGTCACTCCAAATATTGCCATCGGAAAGGCCAGAAAAGAATTGTTGACTATAAAGGGGCAGGAAGGTCCAAAAGAGGAGCGAATCTGAATCTCTGCAGCCCAATGGTATTATCTGATCCTCGTCCTTGCCTGTTCACGAAGATAGGAGAGGAGATACCAGGGTCCGCCTACTCCCTTGCCGGTGGACCCGCTCGCTTTCCACCCCCCGAAAGGCTGCGAGCCGGGCCATGCACCGGTTGTCGCACCACCCCGCCTGTTTGCATAGGTCACACCGGACTGGATAGTATCAAAGAAATATGCCACCTCTTCATCATCTTCCGAAAAGATTCCAGCGGTAAGCCCGTAATATGAATTGTTTGCTTTCCGGAGCGCCTCCGGCAAGGTAGAAAATGTATTGACTACGACGAGGGGAATAAACAACTCATTCTTCACTAGGAAATGATCTTCAGGAACTCCGGCGAGTATCGTGGGTTGTACAAAGTACCCTCTTTCATACATTCCACCCGTCATGACTCCCCCGCCGGTGACAACCGATATGCCGTCGTTCCGGGCCAGAGAAACAGCTTCGACATACCGTTCAACGGCATGGCGGTCTATCAGCGGGCCGTTAAAGATATCTTTGAGACGGGGATCCCCGACACGAAGAGCCTCGGTCCTCTCCCGTAACAGGTCGATGAATTGTCCGGCAACATCTTCCTGAACATAGACCCGCGAGGTGGCACTGCATTTTTGTCCACAATACCCGTACGCCGACTTAAAAACACCTTCTGCCGCTTTTTCGACATCCGCATTCCCCGTAACGATAACAGGGTTCTTACTTCCCAGTTCCAGAATTACCGGTTTCTTGTATGGTTGCCGTTCCTGGAACGTACGGTTTATCCAGTTTCCGGCATCGCGTGACCCGGTAAAGGCGATGCCCGCGATACCAGCATGTCCGGTAATTACCTCACCAAATCTCTCCCCGGGCCCGGTCAGGTAGTGAACAGTATCGTGGGGCACCCCGGCCATGATACATGCCCGGTACAGCCATAAGGAGGTGAGAGGTGTTGCACTTGCAGGTTTCAAAATCACACTGTTTCCTGTGAGGAGCGCCGAACATGCCATCCCCGTCGCAAGCGAAAGGGGAAAGTTAAAGGGCGAGATCACTGCAAAAACGCCATACGGCCGCATTACGCTGGTACTCTCTGCGTTCTCGCTTTCTGGCTGCATCGGTGAAATAAATCCATTATGTTCACGGTAGACACTGCAATGGTACCTGATCAGATCGACTGCTTCACGGGCCTCTGCTATCGCCTCGGGACGAGGTTTTCCGGATTCGCAGGTGATAATGGCTGAAAGATCATATTTCCAGCTCTCCAGGACATCCGCAATTTTTTCTGCTATAGTAACCCGCTCTTCCCAGGAATGGCGTCCCCATGTTTCAAATCCATCGTTCGCCTGGGAAATGGCCCGGTCGATATGTTCCATTTCGCAATTCTGGAACGATCCGATAAGCAGATTCCGGTCGAATGGTGCACGAACCTCAAATTCAGAGCCGGCGATCACCTTCTCCTTTCCAATCCAGAGGGGATGTGCTTCGCCAAACCCTGACATAACCCTGACAAGGGCTTTCTCGTACTCCTGGTCCGCTGATTCGTCTTCCGGCTGGTTCACATAGGTGAAGGCTGTAGGGTGATCCATGTTCTCCTCCCGTGGTTAAGGGTATAGGAGATACTCCTGTCGGCCTGAGGAATTAATTCTTACCTGTGTCCCTATTATTTGCAACAACATTTTTTGGACAATTGAAGGCAAAGGACGAATTGTGAAATTGTTTTTGCATAGTGACTATTTGTATGACGTATTCTGTGGAAATTCCCTGTTTCATACAGATTTTTCTGATTAAAAATTATTTGCAAAAAGTACGGTTTGACTCAATTGTTTGATTAATCACCATGTCTGGAAAGCTATGAGATAACACTGATAATGGGGATACCTGCAGGAAACGGGGGAGAACAGATCTGCCAACCATATTATCAACGGGTAACGGTAACCAGAACCATAGCACTGAGCAATGCAATGGTAAATGGGGTTCCTGTCCGCAGGAGACGAGGTACACAAAAGACTGGCAAACCACGTGCCGCAGATATTATGCAAAAAAAGATTCTATCGGTTTCACTTCATCTTCGCGAATCGCGAGACCCTGCGAATGTACGATCCCGGGAAATGTCTTACCGAATCCTGATATTCAGGTTAGATCGCCAAAAACCACCCGGTACCGCTCCTTCATCTGGTCCCACGACGGGAGATTTGTCTGGCAGCCGGTTTTTTCCACGACGAATGACGCGGTAACCGTACCCACCCGGCAGGCTGTCAGGGGATCGTAACCCCGGGAAAACGCCGTCAGGAAACCGGCACGATAGGAATCCCCTGCCCCGGTAGGGTCTGCCATCCTTACCGGGACGACAGGGACGGGTTCTTCGGCACGACCTTTCCGGTACAGAATACTCCCACCGGTTCCCATCGTGACCACGGCAAGGGGCACCCGGGTGACAATTTCCCTCTTCGTACTGGACAGGATCTTCTCCATCCCGCCTATTTCATGGTGGTTTGCAATAAGAATGTCAATATGATCGAGAATTGTCCCGAGTTGTTCTTTTGAATAGCGGTGCAGGTCCTGGCCGGGGTCGAACGATGCAAATTCACTTCTTTCCGCGATTTTTGTATTGAACTCCGGATCTGCCGTTGCCATGTGGACGAAAGGAAGCGCGGGCGCTTCTTCCCTGGAAAATGCGGAAGAAGCACCCCATTCAAAGAATGTTATCTGGTCACCCTGTTTGTCGGTAAACATGAACGCCGTTGCCGTGTTCTCCCCGTCAACCTGGAAAAACTGCCGTGTTATTCCTAGTTGTTCCATCCATTTTTCATAATCGCCGCCAGGGAAGTCACCGCCAACCGCGCTGAGCAATGTACAGGGTTCCCCAAGCATCGCTATGCCAGCGGCGATATTTGCCGCCCCGCCTCCGAAATATATTTTCCTGTCAAGGATATGGATGGACCCGTTTACCGGGGGGAATCTCGGTACACGGCATATATAGTCGATTGCCGTATGCCCGACGACGGTGATCATAATTCCTGCACGTCCTTCACCGTAAGGGGGACATCACGAAGGGCTTTGCCGATTACCGACCTGGCTATCCTCGACGCATGCTCGGGCGTTTCGGCCCGGAATACCTTCATCTCGAGGGACAGGCCGACGAGTGCCGTATCTGCGACCACGATGGCGCTGTTCAGCTCTCCTTCGCAGAATGGGCATTCAAGGATTCCCGCTTCTATTTCCACATATTTGGCCTGGGGGTTTAAGCGTTTCCCCGCCTCGCTTATCGCAATACCAATTGCATCGTCGAGAGACTTCACATCCCTGATAATCCATGCGGATTCAAGGATCACGAGGTAATCGGGCAAATTTTTTCATCTCCTTTTTTCTTTCCTGTACTTTTCGGTTTACCAGCTGTCCATATGCACGTGTTCGCCTATCGCCATTCGTCCCGTCAGGCCGGCTCTTGCACGGCCGGTTCCCACGGTGAGGATGGCAAGGGGCCTGATATGCGGTGGAAGGGACAGTATGTCCCGTACTTCATCCTCGTCGAGGGCCCCTACCCAGCATGACGAGAGGCGCAGCGCATGGCTTGCAAGCATCATGTACGAGCATGCAATCGTTGCATCCTGAACAGCATACAGGATGCCACGATCGCCATACCGGGACATGGATCTGACATAGTTGGCACAGACGACAAAAAGAACAGGGGCATCCCTGACATGGTTCTGGTCGTATGCCGCTGCAGCGAGGGCTTCCTTCTGTTCAGGGTCCCTGACGACGACCACGTCCCAGGATTCCAGGTTTCCGGCACTTGGCGCCGTGTTCGCACAATCAAGGATAAAAACAATGGAATCCTCATGTATCTCGTCGCTGGAATAATCCCGGACAGATGTTCGCGTCGTTAAAAAATCCAGGAATTCAGAGGATTCCATGCTCGTTGAGTACCTGCCAGGATTCCTGTGCGACGGTAGTCGATGCAGAGACCGCTTCGCTCACCCTGAGGGCAGCCGCCCCGTATTCATCGCTCTCGGCGAGACTGATCGCTTGAGAAAGAAGGTCGGAGGCTTTCCGGAATTCTGATTTTTCAGTCGATTTCCGGGCAAATTCAAGTTCAGACCTCGTTGCTTCGAGTACCATGATCAGCATCCTGCGGCCGCCGGCCTGCTCGGCTTTTGGAAAACTTCCAAGGGCAATGATAAGTTGGGAACAGACGATCAACTCACTTTTTGCCCTTTCTGCAAACTGATAACTTAGAACGGCAGATTTAAGATCCATACTCAATAGAATTCCCCCTGATACAAGATAGTTTTGGACTAAAAAAAATGGCAGACCCGGAAGAGATCCTCTACAGGCCGCATTGTTATCGTTATATTCCAGGTTAACGGGCTGATTTCTGTTTTGCGCCCATAACAGACACTTTAGCCCGGCGCATTGCTCTCCTGACGATAGAGTCTGCCGGGTGCGCCATATCTCTCCCTCTTCCGCCGCCCCGTCCGCCGCGTCCACCTCTGCCGCCACGGCCTCCCGGCCTGCCCTGGTCCCCTGACAGCTGTTCGAGTTTCTTAACGGTGGCGCCTGCCCTGAACCGCTGGTTCGGCCCTGCTCTCTTTAATTCTCCTTCAGACTTTGGTACAAGTCTTATCTGGCCTTTTACGCCTTTTACCTGAACCCATTGGGTGATTCCTGTTTTGCCCATATGAAAAACTCCTTACTTTATTTCTTGGGGATTCTTCTTATAGTTTCTCCCGTTTCCCTGTTTTGAGATCTACGCGAACTGATGATTTTGTCGAAAAAAAGCGTTACGAAGAGAGGATTCGGGTGATTTCCTTCTTCAGAAGCTCGCTTACGACCCTGCCATCAGCCGAACCGCGGACAGTCTCCATCACGACGCCCATAAGAGGGCCGACGGATCCCAGACCACGTTCCCGTATAAAATCGGCCCGATCTTCAACAATCCCTGCGATCAGTACCTGCAGGTCCTCATTCCTGATACCCGGAGCACATTTCCCCAACGCCATTTCAACCGAATTCCCGGACACGATAGACCGGAGGAGATCGGGAATCGCTTCCTTCGCTGCTTTGCCCGATTCGACTGCTAAAAGAACTGCAATGACCTGGTCATCAGATATCCCGGTTACATCGACCCCGTCCCGCGCAATTTCTTTCAGTGTTGCAAGAACAGTCCTCGCGGCGACATTAGGGTTGATCTTTTCTGTAACAGCCCGCTCGAACAAGGGAAGCCGTTCTGAAAATGCGAGTTGCCGGGCCAGGCCCTCGTCGATACCAAGTTCCATGGTAAAGCGCTTCGCCCGTTCGGTGAGGATGGTAGGCAGGGGGATCCTGTCCCAGCGGGATTTCTCCACGAGTACAGGAAGCACATCGGTTTCGGGATACATCCTGGCCGCACCGGGAAGCGGTCTCATATAGCCCGTGCTTCCTCCTTCGAGCATCTTCCTCGTCTCTTCAGGGACCCCAGAAAGCGCCATTTGAGCCCTCCTGATCACCTGGTTCGCCGCGCAAACAGCCTGAATGGATGATCCTGCAACGATTACTATGCAGTCGCATTCCGACGCGTCAAGCAACGTATAAAGCTTTTCAGTCTCTGCACTTGTTATACCATATGCAGGGAGTTCATCGGTATGAAATATACCACCGACTCCGCATTTCTTTGCATAATCGGACAATTCTGTACCGAGTCTTCGCCCAGGTTGTATTTCGCGGCCCACAAGGCCGTTATATCCCCTTAGACGAACTGCAAGAATTTGTTTTGCGCGTTTAAGGATCGTGGATTTGGTTTCCTGGAAAAGACGGGTGACATCGTAGTGCTCCCCGTCGACGCATGCATCCCGTCTCCTGAGTTCTTCCCTGATATCGATCAGGTTCTGCTGTCGCAGGACCTCACGTTTCACAACTTCCGGGACGAGGTCTAATTCCTGTACACCCTTGATCTCCACGCGGGCGCCGTCCTTTATCGAGACATTGATGTCCTGACGTATCGTACCGAGTCCGCGTTTAACCTTACCCGTCGAGCGGAGGACCATCCCCAGGTACCATGCGGTTTCTTTCACCTCCTCAGGGGAGTGCAGGCAGGGTGACGTCGTGATCTCGACGAGCGGAATCCCAAGCCGGTCGAGGGAAAAGATATCTCCATCGACTCTCTGGGCAGCTTCTTCCTCGAGGCACAGGGTCTCAATCCGGCCACCGTTCGGAAGTTTTCCGTTCAGCGCGATAAGTGCCGTCCTCTGGAAGCCGCTGGTATTCGAACCATCAATAACGAGTTTTCGCATCGTATTGATCTGTTCGACGGGTGTCATACCGAACATCTTGGCGATGGTCAGGCTGAGTCCAAGTGCTTCCCGGTTGAGAGGGGAGGGAGGTTCCTCATCATTCTCGACGAGGCATGTGGTATCGTAGGTGAAATACGTGAACTTTCTCTCACTCTTCATCTCTTCCTTTGCCGCATCATCGATCTCGCCGAGCTCGCTCTCCGTCGCACGGAGATACCGGTGGAACACTCCGCTATGCTCCTCCGTTTTCCGGAGCAGTGTCGGGCACCGGCAGAACAGTTTTCCCCTGGTATCGAGTTGCTGGTGAATTTCAATACCGGCGACCAGTCCGCATTCTTCATAATCCATGGAAGGACCTCTTATTGTACTCCCCTCTCAGATCCGAAGACAGCAGCTTCCTCCTTTTCTCCCGATCTTTTTCGTTCCCGAGGACCCACATCATTTTTACCAACGCCGCCTCAGGCAGGGTGTCCTCACCTTCTATGACGCCTATATCGATCAGGTCGCGCCCGGTATCGTAGACCCGGTCGCACACGCGTCCGTGCAGGCATTGCGATGTCATCATCACTTCGGTCCCGGAATCTATCAGCCGTCCAAGCGCCGGGATCCATGCCGTACTTACATGCCCAAGTCCCGTTCCTCCAAGAACGAGCCCGTTGACTTCTCCAGGCCCTGGAAGTATTTCCGGGGGCATACCTGGATAAAAATATACCAGCCGGCAGTTCTCGTCAAGCGCTGTCCTGATCCCTGGTTCACACAGGGTCCTTGTTTTCGCATCCCCTGAAAGCCTGACGTCCAGAGAAGGGTATTCGACATAGCCGAGGGGCTGCGACCCGATACTCTGGAAGGCGTCCCGCCGGGAAGTATGCATTTTTCTTACCCTTGTTGCGCGGTGAATCGCACAGCGGTCGTCACTTGTTGAAGCATGCATCACCACGACCACTTCACCGAGCTGGCTGACTGCTGCTGCGGCGCTACAGAGGGCATTCATGGTGTTATCGCTGCTCGGGCGGTCTGCCGATCGCTGGGATCCTACGAACACCACCGGCACGGGTGTATCGAGCATAAAACTCACCGCGGCAGCGCTGTACGCCATGGTGTCGGTCCCGTGGGTTACGATGATACCGGTGGCTCCATTTCGGATCTCCTCATAAATTGCAGTTGCCAGTTCCTGCCAGATGGCAGGGGTCATGTTCTCTGACAGAATAGTATACAGCTGTCTGGTCCGGTACTGCGCAATCCCCGATAGTCCTGGAATTGCCCGGAGGATATCGTCCGCATCGAACTGGCTGGTAACTGCTCCGGTCCGGTAATCGATACGGCTTGCAATGGTGCCGCCTGTCGAAATAATCGATAAGACAGGGAGGGATGTATTCTGGACAGCCGGTTTGCCCTCCCTCGGAACCGGGGCGGATCGTTCGATACGGCGACAGTATTCCCTGCTTATCCCGATATTATAACCGCTGTCGAGTTTGACGACGGTTTTGCCGTCCCGCACGGTAATGAAAGTCCCTTTGAGGGTGATTCCCCCATACGCGCATTCCAGGCGGTCACCGGTCTCCAACTGTTCCATTATTTATACAAGCCTCCCTGCCTCTTTGAGCATCTTCTCAATCGCTCGTGATAATGCCTGCTTTCGTGTTGCCAGGAGATCTTTGTCCCTGATAAGATGCTCCCGTGAACTCCTGACCGCACGGGCAGTCGCTTCCGGTGCAGGTCCCCCGGGATGATTGCGGGCTGCGATGCTGCCGCGGACCGAAAGGACTGCCTGCAGTTGTTCGTTCGTAAGTCCTCTGCCGGTGAGTGACGTTTCAGAAAATTCACCCGCAGCCTGATCCAGACTCTCAAGAGTGACAGATCCCAGGCTTACAGCCCTTGCAACAATACTGTGGGCTTTCCGAAAGGGCATGTCGTATTGACGGACGAAAAAATCGGCGAGATCTGTCGCGGTTGAAAAACCCTCCCCTGCTTTCTCCTTCATTTTTTCCCGGTTAAAGGTGCTGGTCTTAAGTATCGCAGACAGGAGTCCCGTACTTGCCGAAACATCGCGAACCGCTCTCCAGAGATGGGGGTTCAGTTCCTGCAGGTCACGGTTGTAGCTCATGGGAAGTCCCTTCACGATCACTGCCGCGGTAGTGAAAGCCCCGAGAACCGATCCTGCTTTTCCCCGCATGATCTCCGCTGTATCCGGGTTCTTTTTCTGGGGCATGATCGAACTTGTTGAGCAGAAGGAGTCATCAAGCGTGACAAAACCGATGAGGGGGGAACTCCAGACGACCAGTTCTTCGCACAACCTGCTTATTGTGGTCATTAAAATGCTATAATCGGCAAGGGCCTCGAGAACATGGTCGCGGGACGCCACCGCATCCATGGTATTCTGGACCAGCCCGTCGAAACCGAGGATCGATGCGGTGTAATCCCTGTCGACGGGATACCCGGTCGAAGCAAATGCGGCCGAACCAAGCGGGCTCATATTTATCCTGGTATAGGCGCAGGAAAGACGTTCAAAATCACGTGCAAATGCCTGTTCGTACGAGAGCAGATAATGGGCGAGCGTTGTAGGCTGCGCAGGCTGGAAATGAGTGAACCCAGGCATCGCCGAATCATAATGTTGTCCGGCAAGGTCGAGGAGGATGTCACGGAGCCCGATAAGCAGTTCCATCTGCAGGAGCAGTTCATTACGGAGTTTTATCCGGATGCAGGCAGCCACTTCGTCATTTCTCGACCGTCCCATATGGAGCCGGCCGCCTGAATCCTCCCCCGCAGAAGAGACAAGCAGTGATTCAAGTCCGGCATGGATATCTTCAAACCTGTCATCAAATGCTGCGTCGGGGACACCGTTCTTCTGGAGTTCCAGGAGCGCCCTCATCAGGGCCTTTGCATGGTCCGCTGCAATGATCTTCTGACGGTAAAGCATGAGGAGATGCGCAATATCCACCAGGATATCCTCCTGTGCAATGCATTTATCGGCCTCCATTGACGAAAGAAAAGATTTCAGCTCTTCTGATCGTTCGCCGGACAGTCGCCCCCTTCGTACGACATCTTCATGCATCAGCAAATACCACTCCGTAAAAGAATGGTCATTTGAATGAGATTAAAGCCACGCCTTTCGGGAAGCGAGTTCGATCGCCCGCTGAACGGAATCCCTTGGAATTATCGTTGCGACCGGGATATGGACGAGCTGTTCTATGACGCTGCTGACGATCGGTGCACAGACGATTGCCATCGCCCCTTCCCTCTCTGCCCGGACTGCGGCGATAATTGCATCCTCCATCGTATGGACGGGGTATTCACGGATATTTATGCGATGACCTTCAACCTCGGTAGTCCTCTCAACGACGATGTCGAGCACCGGCCGGGCAGCAATGAGCCCAATGAACTCCTCCTCGTTATGCCGGTAATACCTTCGTAATGCACGCACAATGGCCCGTAATGTCGAAAGGTTTGGAGAGCGTTTACTGTGGAGGATTTTGTAAAGGGAGCTCTGGGCAATCCCGCTTTCCTGGGAAAGTTCCCGTATCGTAATCCTTAAGTCTTTTTTCAGGATCTCGTTCAGGACCCCGATAAACTCTTCATCAGACAGAAGAGCTGCCCGCATCAGCCGGTCGATTGGGTCAATCTGTACCATTCTATAGATACAATAAGGACGATAATCAGATAAAGATGTGCCTTCTGTCACATCAGCAGATGTTTGAAATTCAGGATTTTGGACAATTATAATATTTAATCTATAATATAGTAGATTAATTTCCCCATAAATCTTACAATTGTATAAATAAATTACCCTTAAAGTACACATTTAAATATAGACAGGGCAAGAACTACAGGCATGAAAAAAATAGTTGCCTTCCCGGTTGTGTGTATCGCTCTCATGCTGGTACTCCTGTCTGCCGGCTGCGTACAACCACCCGCAACACTTCCAAACACTACTGGTACAGAAGTTGATATCCTTTATGCCGGTGGAGTCGGCCCGATGCCGGTTCTTATCAGCACCAAACAGATTGATGGCTATATCGCCTGGCAGCCCTTTGTATCGATTGCAACCGATGCAAAGATCGGTCAGCTGGTAACATATTCACAAAATCTGCCTCCTGACAATAAATGGGACAATCACCCGTGCTGCGTCCTGACTACAAGGGATGACATGGTAGCTTCCAATCCGGATTTTGTCAATGCAATGGCAGCGCAGACTATCCTCGCGGACCAGTGGATAACCGATAACCCGGACAAGGCTTCGGTGGATCTTGCTGAATTCCTCGCAGGAAGTGGCAATTTCACCTACGGGAACATATCGGTATCTTCGACACAGGTGCTCAAAGATGCGATTCCGACCGTGAAGTATACAACTGACCCGACGCCCCAGTGGATTAACCAGACCAAAGACTTCACCAACACGCAGATTGCTCTCGGTTACGTGAATGCAAAGCTGAAAAATACCAGTGCCTCCGATATGGACAGCGTCCTCTTTAATTTTGGTCCGTATACCAAGGCGCTGGAAATGATCAAGAATAAGAAGATCGTGACACCGGCAAAGTTAAGCCAGCCGGTCGGGATCGGCTACCTGAAAGGCGACATGCATGGCGGGGCGATTATGATTGCGGTGAAAGAGTGGCGATACTTCAATGATACCTATGGAATTGCATTGAAACCGCGGGATCAAACTGCAGCCAGGCCTGAAATTGCAGATCTGATCGTCAACGGCGTAACCGTCGCCGAAGTTCACCTGATCCCGGCGGATGCAGGGCCCCAGCTGATGCAACTTGAAGCGACCGGATCTATCGTAATGGGATATGCGGGAGTACCACCCGCACTTGCATCGATCGACAAAGGATCGCCGATCAGGATCCTGATGCCGATCAATACGCAGGGTTCCGGCCTCGTGTCTGCGATCAATTCACCGGCCACCGACTGGAACAGCTTCATGAACTGGGCAGCGCAGCGCTCCGCAAGCGGAAAACCCTTAAAGATTGCTGCCCCTGCAAAAGGCTCAATCCAGGACGTTATGCTCAAATCGGCCCTTGAATCAAGCGGAGTAACGGTAAAAGAAGTTTCATGAGACAGGACATGCCATATACTAGCCATGGGTTTAACGCTGAAAGGGATTTTCAAACCCTTCCCTTTTATAAAAATCGCACTTCCGGTCATAATTATCGTCCTGTGGGCTGTTCTTTCCGCCCTGATCAATAATCCCTTTATTCTCCCGAGTATCAGTTCCGTTCTTGACGTCCTCACAAAACCGTTTTCCGATATCCAGGGGAGCGGCAGCCTTTCCGGCAATGCCCTGATCAGTCTCGGAAGGGTGATTCTTGGTTTTTCTGTAGCATGTGTCCTTGCGATCCCACTCGGCATAGCGATGGGCCGTTCGGAAAAAGTTTATGATTTTTTTGATTCGGCGGTCCAGATGTTCCGGCCCATTCCCCCCCTGGCCTGGGTTCCGCTCGCTCTTGTCTGGTTTCGTATCGGCCTGACGGCGATGGTGTTTATCATCGCGATAGGAGCTTTTTTTCCTATACTTCTCAACACCCTTGACGGCGTTAAAAGCGTTAAAAGAACCTGGATCGAAGCAGCTGTTACCCTGGGCGCAGGAGAGCGCCAGATCCTTTCCAAAGTCATTCTTCCGGGGGCATTACCCACCATATGGACGGGTCTGCGGGTTGGGTTTGGGATCGCCTGGATGTGTGTGGTTGCAGCGGAGATGATGCCCGGGACAAATTCGGGTATTGGTTATCTGATCATTAATTCCTGGTACTGGAGCCAGGTAAACGTTATTATCGCGGGCATTATTGTCATCGGTATCATCGGACTCGGGGTTGATTCAATATTCAAATTCATCGAACGGAAAAAATTCATGTGGCGGGAGCTTGACCGATGAAACTGGAAATTAATCACATCTCTAAGGTATTCGAGGAGGGGACCGAGGCCTCCCGAGCGCTTTCCGATATCAGCACTGTCGTCGCAGAAAAGGAGTTTCTTTGTATTCTCGGACCCTCGGGATGCGGGAAAACAACACTACTCAGGATCGTCGCAGGTCTCGAATCGGCCACTGAAGGGAGTATCACTCTTGACGGTGAAAAGATTACCGGACCGAGCCCGAAAATGGCGATGATATTTCAGGACTACTCCCTTTACCCCTGGAGGACGGTAATTGAGAATATTGCATTCGGGCTTGAAATAAAGGACGTCGACAGGGACAAACGCGAGAAGATTGCAGAATCCTACCTGGACCTGATCGGCCTCCAGGAGTTTGGGAACAATTATCCCTATGAACTTTCCGGGGGAATGCGGCAACGTGTGGCCGTTGCACGTGCTCTTGCTATTGATCCTTCGGTTCTCCTGATGGATGAGCCGTTCGGGGCTCTCGACGCCCAGACACGGAATATGCTTCAGATCGAAATACTTAAAATCTGGGAAAAGACCCAAAAGACCGTCCTTTTTGTTACCCATAGCGTCGATGAAGCCGTCTTTCTGGCCGATCGTATTATGGTCCTCACCAGCCGCCCGGGAAGGATCAAGGATATCGTACCTATCGATCTCCCCCGACCGAGGGACCGTACAAGTCCTGACTTCGCCAAAATCCGGCGCTATGTATTAAGTTTAATTGATGAACACCTGATAGTCCAGTAAGTTTTAATAGCGAATATCTCCTTTTTATAAAGAACGAACAGGAATCCGGAGTTCTGAGCAATGGTACGAAAACCAGGAAAAATGTATAGGAATCTTGCAAAGAAGGCATATACCCGCAGGGAATACATGGGCGGTGTTCCGGGGAGCAAGATCGTGCAATTTGAAATGGGTAACCTCTCGCAGGAATTCCCGGTTGAGACCCATCTCATCGTCGACGAGAGTTGCCAGATCAGACATACCGCCCTTGAAGCTGCCCGTATCGCCATCAACAGGCGATTGATGAAAGATGTAGGAAGGGCGAATTTTCACATGAAACTCCGGGTGTACCCGCATCATGTGCTCCGTGAAAACAAACAGGCAACAGGAGCAGGGGCTGACCGTGTTTCGGAAGGAATGCGTCTTGCATTCGGAAAAGCAGTGGGCACTGCCGCCAGGGTTGATTCAAAACAGAGGATCTTCACGGTATTCACGACATCGCAGTATGTCGACAAATGCAAGGAAGCCCTCAAACATGGCGGCCATAAACTCCCGAGTCCTTACCATATAGTAATTGAACAATAATCCCACCTCTTTGAACTGAACGAACTTTTTTCCCTCCTGACTGATTGACACATTTCAATTTCCATGGAATTCTCCGGTATAAAAGCCGAAAAAGTTGCTTTGAGATTAAATTCATGATACGTTCAGGTCGGATATCAATCGAACCGTTTAAAAAAAGTGGTACGATTAATGAAACATTACAGAGAATCTTTGGATAGATATTTAAGAACGGGGAACATTTTTTCGGTTATCTGAAGTATACAAACAATCAACGTATTTAAGGAGACCATTATGATATCAGTCCTGCTGGTAGATGACGACCCGTCGCTTCTTGAAATTACCGGCATATACCTTAAAAAACATAAAACCTTCTCGGTTGATACAGCTCTTTCTGCCGGGGAAGCGCTCGGAAAAATGAAGACATCTTCTTACGATGTGATCGTCTCGGACTATGATATGCCGGAAATGAATGGCATAGAGTTCTTAAAAAAGCTTAGATCATCGGGTAATCTCACACCGTTTATCTTATTTACGGGAAAAGGACAGGAACAGGTAGCATCGGATGCGATTAATAACGGGGCGGATTTTTATCTCATACGGGCAGGAGATCCGAAAGCCGAATTCCTTTCGCTTTCCCATAAAATGAAGAGGGCCGTTGAACAAAGGAGGGCGGAGCTGGAGTTGAAAAATTCTGAAGAACGGCTGCGTCTTATTCTCGACTCGCTCCCATCGGGGGTGCTCATCATCGATGCAGAGACCCATGAAGTGATCGGCATCAACCCGGCAGCGCTCCGGATGATGGGCAGTACCGAGAAAGAGATCATCGGAAAACCCTGTTTTAATATGATCTGCCCCTCAGAAGAGGGGGCCTGCCCGATAACCGATCTCGATGAGACCCTGGATAGTATCGAACGGACACTTATAACGAATGACGGGTCGCGAAAACCGGTGATAAAAAGTGTTGCTAAAATCACTTTGAATGAAAGACCTGTACTTGTTGAGAGTTTCATCGACCTGACAGAGCAGAAAAAAATCGAGAAGGCACTCCACGAAAGCCATGAAAAATACCGCATGCTGGTTGAAGAAATCCACGATATGATCTGGCTTATCGATGCAAAGGGCCGGTTCAAATATGTCAGCCCGAGGAGCATTTCCCTGCTTGGTTTTCAACCAGAGGAGATGATCGGACATACACCTTCGGAATTCATCTCATTCGAAGACGGAAAAAAAGTCCGTGATATATTTGAGAAAAGCCTTATCGATCACCAAGAAATTCATCTTATAGAGACTCACACGCACCATAAGGCTGGCAGAATCATTGTACTCGAATCCAGCGCCATTCCCTATTTCTCAAAAGCAGGTAAACTTCTTGGGTATCGTGGTGTAAGCAGGGATATTACCGCAATTAAGAAGGGCGAGGAGGTTATCGCATTGCTTGCTGCGATTGTAACCTCATCTGACGATGCAATAATCGGCGAAGACCTGAACCATATTATTACAACATGGAATAAGGGGGCTGAGAGAATTTTTGGCTATCCTGCAGAAGAAATAATCGGGACCCCTGCCCTCCGCCTCGTCCCTGACGACGGTGTCGGCCAGCTCGACGAGATAGTGGAGCGGATACTGAAGGGCGAATACCATCAGCATTTTGATGCATTCCGTCTGAAAAAAGATGGTTCACGGGTAGAGGTATCCCTTTCACTCTCACCGATCCGTGGTGCACAAAATGAGATTGTCGGGCTCGCCACGATCGCAAGAGACCTTACAAAACAGAGAGAGACGGAAAAAGCCCTGATAGCCTATATTGCCGAAACGGCAATGCGGCTTAAAAATCCTGTAGAACTTATTGCAGACCGTCTTTCTGATATCAGGGATCAGGTCGGAGCAGGAGATGTTACCGGGGATGAGATCCGCCTCCAGCTGCAGACCCAGATCAGGAATGCCGAACAGATATTAGCGAACCTTCGGGACCTGAACCAGGCAATTATCGAAGGATTTTCGTCCATCCCGGATGCATACAGGAAATATCTGATCCGTTAGCGTTATCATGGGTTTTTCAATCAAAGCACTCGAAGAGAACAGGATCATTCTCCTGCTCGCCGAATCACGAAAGCTCCGGCAGTTGAACCTGGAAGTAATCCGCGAGACGACGACGAACGGGTATTCGGTGATCCTTCTCTCAGTTACCCTCCCCAATATGGTGATCAAGAGAACCTATTCGGCTGCCGGAATCGATCTTTCACGGGTACACGTAGTGGATGCGGTAACGAAGTATTCGGGGGGGCCGACAGACATGGATGACCCGCAATGCCGTTATATCTCAAACCCGGGCAACCTGACCGATATCGGGATCGTTCTCACGGAGCTGCTCAAGTCCGTACCCGGGGAGAAAAAATGCCTTTTCTTCGATGATGTCTCAACGATGCTCCTATATTCCCCGTCAGTCACGATCTCGAAATTTATCCATTTCATGACCAACAAGCTCCGGTTATACGATGTTTTTGGTGTACTTCTCGCCGTTGAAAAAGGGCTGGACCCTGCACTGGTTACGCAGCTGTCGACATTTGCGGATTTAGTGATGCAGGTGGAGGAAAATGAAGGTACGTAACGCTTCTTAGAGGATTCAGATTTTTTTTAACTCATAAATATACTTTTCCGGGCAGTCCACGTGATTATTGTCCGGTTGGCTTCAATGTAGTGCTGCTATCGTCCCGGACAGTATCGGAAAATGACATGACAGAGCCAGAACAGTATCGTCCTGTATTTGAACAACGGGGTAACCTATTGAGGCATAGCAGATACCCCCATAGCGATATTATCCTTGCAAAGATCCGGAATTTTTTTTAAAGTAGCAAAAAATGGTGCAGACCAGTTTTACCTTAATCCTGATCAAACCACATTGAAAATTCTCGCACTAGACCTCCCATTTTTTCCGTCTGTGTTCGTAACCCTGACATAGTATGTGTTTATGGATTGTGTTGAGGGAATATTTAATAAACCACTGATTTGGGTGGCCGAAATAACATTTACATTAGCCAGGGACATTGTATTCTGGTTCATACCGGTATTTGTTGCAAATAATACCACAGCACCTGGCTGGAAACCTGTCCCGGCAATATTTGTAATCGTGACTTGTGTTCCGTGTTGACCAGTAGCTGGTGAAATTGAGGCTACGGTCGGGTTCGGACTGCTGACCGTGAACGACATCTTGCCCGAAGATCGTCCATCCGTATTGGTCACACTGATAGCCCAATTGTTACCTGTCGCAGCCCCGGCAAGGTCAAAGGTGCATGTAATCTGCGTGGGTGAAACAACCACGATATTGAATGCGGTGATTGTGCTTGATCCGGATCTGCTCATACCTGGCGTTGCACCTGGCTGGAACCCTGTTCCGGTAAGAGTGATGTTCACCGGCCAGCCCCGGTTACCTGAAGTCGGACTTCTTACGGTAAGGGTCGGAGCTGGGCTGTTGATGGTGAACCCATTTGCCAGGGTACCGGACTGGAGATCGGGATTGGTGACTATCACACTCCATAGACCTGCATTCACCCCGATGAGATTAAATGAACAGGCAATCTGTGTAGGAGATACGACAGTCACTCCGGACGCTATAATATCCTGCTGGCCGGTCTGTATCAGCTTCACCGTCGCTCCGGACTGAAATCCGGTTCCCTGAATATTGCTAATGGCCACGATAGTGCCCCGGTTCCCGGAGGAGGGTGTGATGGCCTTTACTGCCGGAGGCAGGCTGAGAACCGTGAACCCGTTCATTAAGGTCCCGGTCTGCATATCGGGATTGGTAACCACTACATTCCAGCTGCCGGCTGCTGCTCCGGCAAGATTAAGTTGGCAGGTAATCTGGTTCGATGATATGACATTTACCGATGTGGCTGAAATATCGGGTGACCCGGATTGGGTAAGCTTTACTGATGCACCGGACTGGAACCCGGACCCTCCAAGGTTCGTTATCGATACACTGTCTCCCGTAATTGCGCTGTTTGGGGTAATTGCGGTTACCATCGCACCAGGTTGCGTAGGAGCAGGTGAATACTCCACACCGGGCTGCAGGGTATGTTCAACAAGAAGATCGGTAGTCGTAGCTCCCTGATAATATATCTGAACCAGCGCAGGCGTTTCATTACCTAATGGTACTACGAGGGTTTCCCCGGCATTCCAATTCGAGTCTCCGTTATCACCATTGATACTCGTGATTTTTGATGTCCTGTCGATATGGTTGATAAAGATGCGATATTGACCGGTTTTCAGACTGTCCCCACCGCTATGGGTAATATAGACAAAATTCTGTGCTGTCGTTGAATTAGTTATATTTGCAATAACCGTGGTAATTTCAGGAATTTGCTCTTTCTGGGGTTGTGATACGAGAACAAGGCTTATAATGCCAAAAGCAAGGACTACCAATGAAACGAGGATAATAACACCGATTACTTCAGAGACACCAGAATTTTTTTGTACTTCAGGATTCAAAAATTGTTTCACGTTATTCCCATCCATTCGTAGTTTAGAACCTAATTAAAGGGGAGTTCTCTTTCTGAATTTTTTAGTGGTTCTTCTTTACCGGCATTAACAGGTGCCATGGTGTTCTTCGGAATTCCGATTAGTGTCCGGCTTGCGACCCGGATGCTTCAGGTTCGACATACACGTTGAGACTAACAGGTGTATACATAAGTGTTACGCCACTTTGTCCCTGTACCTGGAGAGTAGTATTGTAGTTATTGGATGACGTCCCGTAGGTTACCAGGATCCAGTTGTTTACCGGGTCGAATCCTGCCGCCCCTGGAATATAGGGAACCCCCCCCGTATTTTGCGCAATCAGGCTGATACGATCCATTGCAATATTCCAGGCAGGTGCAAGACCCTGATTATTTGCATTGTTAACCGTGATGGTAACCACCCCTGCGTTGGTATATTGGGGAATCCCGCGACCATCTGATACCTGAGATGCGGTATCTGCATGAACAAGCCCGGTGCTGGAAACACTGCTTTTTCCATTCACGGTAAAATCCGTGATCTGTACAAGAGCCACCGTTGGGTCTGCCTGGCTCCTTGAAATTACTATCGCAGGGGGGATTTTCGTTACCGCACCATCGCTCTGGCTGACAAAAACCCCCCCCATCTGGTAAATATAATTCTGCTGGATCCAGTAGTTGTTCTGCGACTGGTATTCAAGAGACCCTGCCTGGTGGATAGGCACTATCATTGTCGAAGACGGTGCCTTCGGCCCATATCCATATTCCACACGCATATTCACATTGGAAATAAGACTACCCGATTGCCCGACATTCTGGGAGAGGGTATTGACGACCTGCGGATAGGTAATATTTGCGTCCAGATTATAGGCCTGGTCTATTATATCAATCATATCGACCGTGTAATTGGTATTCGGATCTGCATCGCTTTTTATGGTTGTTTCACGGCTTACCGGATACATCTGGTTGCCGATCAGTTTCTGGACCGATGAATTTACAATAATATCAGTCGTCACATTCTTTCCTGAATTGGTATAATCGACCTTTGGAACTGCTGAAATCGTGATGTTCCAGGAATTTTTTGTGCTGTTGTAGAGACTTACAATCGATTTTGAAGGGACTACTGTTGGATTTGTTGCGCGTGTCGTTCCCGTTGTGATGATCGCATATATATGGTTAGGGGACGTCGCCAGCGGGAAATTCCCCCCCCCAACGGGAATGATCGAATAATCACTGCTGCCCTGGTCAGGACTTACCCCGTTTCGGTATTGCGTGGCATCGACCTGTACCGTGGTCCCTCCGTTTGGCCCGTTTACACTCATTGTCCCACTGGACGGTAATGGCTGGAACAGGGGCAGGTTAAGGAATGATCCTTGTGATATTCCGGGATTCGTTCCAAGAATGAAGGGATTGATGATGGTTACATTCTGCTCGTTTATCCAGAGCGAATCTACCGATGTCGTATAGTCAAGGAATTCGTTCTGAATCAGGGCCATATGGGTAATCTCAAGGTCCCGACCCTGGGAAGGGACTACATACGTGAGATACAACGAGGCGACAATAGCGATAATTGCAAGTATAAGGATGAACCCGATAATCTCAGATACAGCACCATCGCTCTGCGAAGCCACCATGATCTATTTGAAGATATTGGTTTATCCTTTATAAAGCATTACCTGACGTGACCATTATAATACTACTCCTATCATTGAATTCTTGTCAGAACAAAGACGTAAAAAAATTAATTCATCTCACGATTCTTTCTTTTTCTCTTCAGGTGGAACATATTTCGGATGTAAATATCTCCAGATCAGCCCGACTAAGGCAATAACGATGATAAGGATCCCTATTACGAGGAGGATCTCCTGGCCTGGAAGGGGTAGCGAAGCCTGGGATGCCGTAACGGGCGGACTATATGAAGCAGGAATGTATGTGATGGTCGTTGTTATTTTTACCGGGGCTGCGCTGGTTCCGGCAGTGCTGTTCCCTGCAACTACTGCTGAAACTGTGGAAACAGCAAATCTGACACCCGCCAGGCAAAACAGTATCTGACAGAGTATTTTTTTCATTGGTCTCCAGTAATTCTTTCATGCTATTCGGGTATATTTTTATCTTTTTCCAACGAAAGAAAACCCGATATGATATTACACTCCTGAATCCCGGTCAGGTTGTACCTTGTTACAAATTATTATACACGAAGGGGGGTAAGAATTCATATACAGGGGTCTTTATGAAAATCAAGGAATTGAATAATAATAGCGGGGTATCGGATGTCGTCGGGACTATCCTGATTATCCTGCTCGTTATCGGTCTTGCTGCAGTTGTTGCAGCATTCCTGATGCCAAACCTCTTTCCGAAATCGGTTTATATTGCCAGTGAAGTTGGACCGGTGAATGTAGTGCAGCCCGGGGGTTTGCAGGCGCAGGTATTATACATGCTCCCTAAGGCCGGAGAGCCGTTTTACTTGTCAGGACAACAGAAACCTTCGGGCGGTGCACGGGTAACCATGAAGGCACTATCCCCTGATGGGAGAAATATGACCCCGGTGACAAGCGAGGTTGTGGGAAACCCCTACGGGCAGACTCTGTATATCTACCCGAATAACACACCTGGAACTGGTCCCTGTGACTGCGTGGTGAGCCCACATCTTCCAATGGGCGCAATGCGTCTCATGACAAACGGGAAGTGGACGATCCAGTTGATTGACGAAGATGCCCACATCCTTGTAATGTCCAATTCTGACGGTATTATTACCCAGGGGACGAGTGCCCTCCCGATGGTAGGGGGGATGCTGGGAGGAAATGTATATTATTCGAATTGCAGCACTATTACCCCAACACCTGATTCGAATGCCCCGATTAGTCCGACGCTGGGACCTGGAAATATGTCATACCGGACATTCAATGGCCAGCAGTTTATGTCGTACCCGGATGATCCCAATCTGAAATTTACCGGGGACATGTCAATTTCACTCTGGTACAATCCTAGTAATGTCGTTCCATATTCAGGGCCGAATGGAGTCGGTTGGCACCAGCTCATCGGGAAGGGAGTTACCAATAATCAAGGGAGCAGTTCATCGAACGAAAATGACAATTATCAAGTCTTCCAATTGGGTGACCGATTATTATTTGAATGGAATGATGCTTCAACCGGTCAACACTACCAGGGAATCACAACGACTTCTCCCGTCCAGGCAAACCAATGGAATTACTTAACCGTCACAGTTCAAAACGGCCAGTTAAGTATTTATAATAACGGTGTACCTCAACCGTTAGTCTATGATAATAGCAATGTTCCAGATGTAACTTCAGGACTGGGTCCTGTGCCAGTAAACCTGGAGAATAATAATTACCCGGTACGTATCGGGGAACAGAACTATTCCTCGAATCCATCCGATGCTTTCTATTTCCAGGGAGGAATTGGTAACCTTGCATTGTATAATAGGGCACTTACTTCCACCGAAATTCAGCAGAATTATCAGAATTATGGGGCCTGAACAGGCTTAATTCTTTTTTTTTCTTTCGTAATTTTTTCCGCAAAATTTTTTTACACTTTGCATTGGCAACAGGAACATAATAATTTTACACAAAAGGAGGTCTTATTCAAGTAATATAGATGGGTAATTATAAAAAAAATAAAATAATCCTAATTTTCTTCCCGAGATATTTCATTAATGATTTGATGCGAACTCTGTAAAAAAGTTATCAGTTCGGCGAGGGTTAGGGAATGTTCCTGGTAGCTCTTGTCAAATCACGAAATTAAACACGATCAAGGCGATCGTCATCATGATCGCCGCGTGTTTCAGTCCCGCATTAATCGAAGATTCTCCCATCTGACCTGCAATAAGCCCTGAAAAGAATGCCTGGAGAAGACATGCATGGTACAT
>DATKKE010000036.1:0-30137 GCA_035543455.1 Methanoregulaceae archaeon | reverse complement strand
GCCAGAGCGCCCGGATTGGCTAATCTCCAGGAGGCCGGCAAAGCAGAAAAAACCGGAACTTTTTATTTTCTCCGGGCTCACCGTCATAGTATGATCCGATATACGGTAGTGGACCGGTTGAAATGTACGGTGATCTTCTCTCTTTTGCTTATTTCTCTTGTACTCCCCGTTTCAGCTTCATTTGTCTTCCAGGATGTTTCGATCACCCCGGATCCGCCCTTTGAACCCGGGCATCTCGTGACCAGCAGTTCCCAGCTCGTTATCGTACCGCAGGGCGGATCTACCACGTTTATCGGGAGCAACCAGTTGCAACTAACGACGCAACTGGAAGCTGCCCGCTGGAATGTCGAAGTGATGGTAAATGGAAAACCCGCAGCACAGATACCGGTAAATGGTAATATGGTATTTATCAACGGGTTCCTTCTCTCTTATCCCGTCTCCAGCGATGTAGTAGTTTCGGTACATGTCAATGGGACCGTTCCCGGGACCGCCGGTCCCAACCTGAATGTCGTGGAAGCGGTCCAGCTGAATAATGCGGGCCAGGTGGTTCCCGGCAGTCTTCAGTTGATATCCGGGCCGCTGATGGTCGGGGTGCCCTCAGTTCCGAAAGCACCCGTTGCAACCCCGATACCGGAACAGACCTCTGCCATACCAACCAGGACGCCGGGTTTCCCGGCAGCAGCATGCGTAGCCTCCCTCATAATCTGTTGTATAGTTTTTCGGATATCCCAATGCAGCCGGAAAACCTGAACAAACCGCTTTTATGTTGTTGATGAACCTGGCAGGAACCGACCGATACCTCTCATGAGGATTTAAGAGGAGCATTGAGCACGGGCAGGCACTCTCCCGCATACCCGCAATATGAGAAAAAAATCATGACCAGTGATTTGAGGGACAGATTCACCTGTCTATTCCCGATGAGGAATCCCTGATGGGGCCTTATGGTTCTGACCGTTTTTTCCGGACCCGGGGTAAAAGAAGCCTGATTTTTTACCGGAACCCATCAGTCATCGAGGTCGAAGAGATCGTCCCCCTCGTCCGGATCCGAATACATGTAGGCATCAGGGTCCCGGTCGAACTCTTCTTTGCACACGGCAGAGCAAAAATAAAATTTCCTGCCCTTGTACGTAGTCTCATATTCTGCACGTGCCTCATTCACTTCCATCCCACAAACCGGGTCAATTGCCATGCTCAGATCTCCTGCGGTAATTCAGAAGTACTTGAGCATCCCTCTACATCAGGATAAATAATTATTTCCATGACGTACCGGATATCGCCGGCAACCGATTCGATCTCACCGGTATACCATATCGGATTATTCTTTAATCCAGGATTTGCAGGGAAAAAACCTTATTTAAGTTCGATCTTTTCAAGCCGCCGGCACGCCTCATCCAGGGTCTCGTCTCTCTTCGAGAATGTAAACCTGAGACGGTTCTCACCCCCGCGAATGTAGAATGAGCTTCCGGGAACTGCGGCAACTCCGATCTCTTTCACGAGGTATGTTGCGAATTCGGTGTCGGTCATCCGAAAACCGCTGATGTCGGTCAAGATATAGTATGCTCCCTCGGGCAGGCTGCACCCAAAGCCGGCCTTGATCAGGCCCGAAAATAATATCTTCCTCTTTCGGTCGTAGAGCGAGGCGAGTTCCCGGTAATAGGATTCGGGTAGTCTGAGTGCCGCAATGCAGGCTTCCTGAAGGGGTGCCGGGGCGCCGACCGTGAGGAAATCGTGGATTTTCCTGATCCTCGCCGTCAGTTCGGTACACGCAAGGGCATAGCCGACCCTCCAGCCGGTAACGCTGTACGTCTTTGAGAAACTCCCGATGGTAATCGTCCGGTCTTCCATACCATCCAGGGCACCGATTGATGTGTGACTCAGGCCATCGTAGAGGATATGTTCATAGATCTCATCGGTTACTGCAATCACGTCAAAATCTTTGCAGAGGTCTGCGATGAACCTGAGTTCCGCCCTTGTAAAGACCTTTCCCGTAGGGTTATTCGGGGTATTAAGTATAATGGCACGGGTATCCTTTGAAAATGCACTTTTCCATGCTTCTTCATCAAGGGAGAAATCCTCCCGAAACGGGACAAAATAAGGTTCTGCACCTGAAATGAGGGTATCGGGACCGTAATTTTCATAGAACGGTTCGGGAACGATGACCTTGTCTCCGGGCACGATAAGTGCAAGCATCGAGGCCATCATTGCCTCGGTCGAACCGCATGTTACCGTGATCTCTGTCTCCGGGTTATAATCCATGCAATTATACAAGAAGACCCGGTCTGCGATGGCATGCCTGAGATCATGCGAACCCCATGTTATTGCGTACTGGTTGATATCAGCATATATGGCCTCGCAGGCTGCCCTCTTCAGTTCTTCGGGGCAGGGAAAATCCGGGAAACCCTGGGCGAGATTAATCGCATCGTGACGGACGGCAAGCCTGGTCATTTCCCTTATCACTGACTCGGTAAAACAATCCGCCCGCGAAGGATGTGGGGCTTTATAACATCCCTGATTGCTGCCTCCCGATGTCAAAATAAACTCCCTTATTATCGGATTTTCCAATGTATCTCTGGTGCCGGAAGAACTATCCGAACCGGACCTGAAAAATATACCGGCAAAAGGATAAATTACCGTGCAGCCATCGTGTATCCGCACCATTCTGGTGTCAGGACTTCCGGGCGATCATCCAGGCGATGGAACAATTTATTATAGTATTCTCTCATTAGCTAATTTCAGTAAAGGATGATCCAAATGCAGAAAATCTGGAGTTCATGTGCCATTCTTCTCCTTGTTGCCTGCGCATGCGCAGGGTTCGCATCTGCTGCAAGGCCGATCGGCGGAGACCAGGGATGGTATGAGGTAATGTGTAACGTCGATGGAGCCACCGTCTTTTTCGATACTACGAACGTGGGAACAATCAGCAACGGCGTGCTGTACGTGCCGGTGTATTCGACGGGGACACCGTATACGTCGTATACGGTTTCGATGCCGGGATATACGACGTTTACAGGACAGATTAATTCAGTACCCGGGAAAGGAGATTTTGTCACGCTCTACGCGACATTGAATCCCGTCCCGACAACCGCACCCCCCCAGCCAATAGGCGGGGATATCGGATGGTACAGGGTCAACTGTAATGTCGATGGTGCGACGGTCTTTTTTGACAATGTAAATGAGGGACAAATTGCGCAGGGAACGCTCACCGTCCAGGTCTATGTCACCGGCACTCCGTTCCAGACGTACAGCGTGCAAAAGAATGGGTATGTACCGTTTACCGCACAAATTAATCAGTACCCGGCGAAAGGGCAGACCGTCGACCTGTATGCGACACTGAATCCCATCCCGACAACCGCACCCCCGACAACAAAACAACCTGTTCCGGCAGAGATCAGTGTATTTGCCCTCATGATTGCCGGGCTCGGCACGGTAATCCTTGCAAAAAGGAAATAACTCCCTCTTTTTCCGCCGCTTTTTCAGTGACCGGTCCAGAAAGCCGTGACGTCCTGCGAAACTATTACATGGGTCCTGGTGGATAACGACTCATAACATCAGATGAGGTACCTTATATGACCAGGATTAGTTATGGAACACATGTGTTTATGTACCCGATGCCGGTCACCCTTCTTGGTGTGAATGTCGGCAATAAACCGAATTTCATGGCGCTTGGCTGGATCTCCCGGGTGAATGCCGATCCTCCCCTTGTCGGCTGCGGGGTAGCTAAAAATCATTACACCAACAGGGGGATTCGCGAGAACAACTCATTCAGCATTAATATTCCAACTGTTTCCATGCTGAAAATAACAGATTACTGCGGACTTGTGTCAGGGAAACTTTTCGATAAATCCGAATTATTCGAAGTATTCTACGGAGACCTCGGGTCTGCCCCGATGATCGCCGGATGTCCGTTGTCGATGGAATGCAGGCTCACGCAGACTGTTGAAAACCCGTCAAATAACTTTTACATCGGGGAAATCGTCTCGTCCTACACCGAGGAAAAATACCTGACCGACGGTCACCCGGATATCAAAAAAATAAATCCACTCCTGCTTACCATGCCTGATAACCGGTACTGGACGGTGGGAGAATTTGCCGGGAATGCCTGGAAGGCCGGGATGGCCCTTAAAAATCAATCAGGCCGGTGAACCGGGAGTTAATCTATGCAATACCGAACGATGAAACAGGCTGACATCGAGCTTTCAGTCCTTGGTTTCGGGTGTATGCGCCTGCCGGTGACCGCTGGTGGTGCAATTGATGAAAAACAGGCAATGGAGATGATCCGGCATGCAGTTGATTCAGGGATAAACTATTTTGATACGGCATATGTCTACCACAGCGGGGAGAGCGAACCGTTCCTCGGGCGTGCACTGTCGAACGGGCACCGGGAGAAGGTACACATTGCCACGAAAATGCCGGTCTGGGCGGTCGAAAAGAAGGAAGACATGGACCGGTTTCTCGATGAACAGATGAAACGGCTCAGAACGGACTATATCGACTTCTACCTCCTCCACGGCCTGATGAATGCGACGTGGAATACCATCAGGGACCTGGAAGTTTTTGATTTTCTGGATCAGGCCGTCGCCGATGGCCGCATCCGTTTTGCAGGCTTTTCCTTCCATGACTCATTGGCCCTTTTCCGCGAGATCGTGACCAGTTACCCTTGGACCTTCTGCCAGGTCCAGTATAATTACATGGACGAGGAATACCAGGCCGGTCTCGAGGGTCTCGTGTTTGCCGCGGAAAAAAATCTCGATATCATGATCATGGAACCTCTCAGGGGCGGCGCACTTGCAAAGCAGACAGACGATTTCAAAAGGATCTGGGAGGAATCGGGGATTTCCCGCACGCCTGCCGAATGGGGTCTCCGTTTCGTGTGGGACCATCCGGAAGTCACCGTTGTGTTATCGGGCATGAGCAGCATGGCACAACTTGATGAAAACCTTGTTTATGCCGATCGGGGGCTTCCTGGCATTCTTACACCTGCTGAACGGGAAATTTATGCAAAAATTGGGGAATTGTATCGCGAGAGGATGAAAATTCCCTGCACACGGTGCGGTTACTGCATGCCATGTCCTTCGGGGGTTGCCATTCCCGATTGTTTTTCGATGTATAATGATGCGTTCATTTATGACGACGCAGGAAACGCACGTCTTGTGTATGAAGTTTTTTCAGGATTCGGAGGTGCCGCGTCCCTTTGCCAGGATTGCGGCGTGTGCGAGAGCCTCTGCCCCCAGCACCTTCCGATACGGAAACACCTCCAGGAAGTGAAGAGTTTGTTTGGAAAGTGAAGCGGGATCCGGAATCAATAACGAACAATTTTTCCCATTTTGGTTCATCTCTAAGTGATACGAATGAGCGACAACCCGATGGAGATATTTCAGAAGGAAGCACCTGAGGTCGCTGAGGCGTTTAACGGCCTCATAAAGGCGATCGTTGCTCAGGAAGGGCTGGACCAGAAGACCAGGCAACTTATTTATATCGCCATGAAAGCGTCGATGGGCGATGTATTGGCAGTCAAAGCACACATTCCGATGGCAACAGAGGCCGGAGCTACGAGGAATGAGGTAACAGGGGCAATACTGATGACACTGACCGTATCGGGGATCCGCGGAGTGGTAACCTGCCTTCCTGAAGCCGTGAGATATTTTGAAAAACCGGCTTCGTGACATCCCTGCAAAACCTGGCGGAGTGGGCGGGGAGGCCGGATTTGGCTAAGGGACATAAATCCGGGTACCTGATCAGGAAATCCTTCGTACGCTCCGCCATTCTCAAACAACCGTAGGGAGGGCAATGGTGACCGAAAAAAAAGGCCCTTCGGAGGTCGTTGAGAGCGAGCCTCCGGCGATTTCACACTCCTTTTTCATAAAATAGAGATCTCTTCCGGAAACGGTCATCTCTCTCCCGGTCTTCCTGGCCTGGATCGAAATGATTACGCTGTTTTCACCCGGTTGAACACCGACCTTAATGCCTGCATAGTCGGCCCCGGCCAGTTCCTCGAGGATCGACGCAACCAGGTCATTCAGCCTCTCGATATCCGCGCAGGTTGAACATGGCTTTCCTGATGGTTCAAAGACCACGGGATCTTCCGAAAAGAGGGGCACGCGGACTAGTCTCCTAATGAATGCCTTTCTGTATTCCTCCTCGTTATCTGCAAGGCCCATAAGTTCCTCATCGCTGCATCCGGGTTCCGCAAACTGTTTGATGAAGAGTCCCAGGGTGCCGTCCGGTTCGAAGACTTCTTTATCGGAAGGCTGGCGAAATCCACGAAATATGGTCATATAATCCGAAAGGAGCCGTGCCACTCTCCGGGGCAGGTACGGATCGATTACAAGATCCAACCCCTCAGATTTGTATACATTTTCAAGTTTAGAGGCTATCTGGCCTGCCTTGAGGGCAAGGTGCACATCCTTCTGGTTGCCGCCACGGTAATCTTCGTTGAACCGGTGAAATTCTTCAAGGATCTCATCGATTACCCGGATATTCAGGATCCCGGATATCGTTTCGGCTGCTCCCGATTCTTCAAGTTCTTCGAGGACATGGGCAGCACGGTAACATCGGCCTGCCATAATGGTGAAACAGCCGGCGACCCGGTCCATCAGGCTCTCTGCATACTGCGCCGTTTCCTGTGCCCATCCGGGCGTGACCTCAGCAATTTCACCAAGGGAGCCGGCATCATCTCTCACCGCTGATAATATTGTTCTGGCATTCTCCAGAGAAATTAAACGGCCATGCCCGGGACAGCACATCCTGATATCTTCGTTGTCGAGAAGCCACAACACCTTCCCGATCGATGTGATGAGGTCTTTCTGGTTCCAGCCCCTGATACCGGCGATTCCGGGGTTTGCTGCAAAAAGGAGGTCTCCGATGAACAGGATCCCCCCGACGCGGTAACATACGCTGTCGGGACTGTGCCCAGGCGTTTCAAATATGTCTATCCGATTCCCTCCAGGGCCGGAAATTATTACCTGCCTCCTGATGGTATTGTGGTCATCCACCCGGATATCGGCCTGCTCGATATTCGCTCCGGTCACGTGACCAAAGCCGATCATCCCGGAATCGCAATCCCATGAGCTGGATTCCGAAAAAAACTTCAGGGATACGTCTATCGGATCTAAAGCACGTCCAAACAGGTCTGCCTGGGTATATTCACCGTCGGCCGCGGATAACAAAGCGGCAGCCCTCTCGTGCGATGCAAGAATAACAGGATTATGGGATTTGAAAAACGGATGGGACTGGATTACCAGGAAATGGTCTACATGGGCATGCGTGAGGAAGACAATCACCGGGACCGGGTTGTTATCAATTATCGATTCAATTTCTGTTGCAAGCAGGTCCATCTGGTCGAAAAACCCGCCCGGGTCGATCAGGATGACCGACCCCGGTGTTTCTATAATATATGAATTAGAGGAATTTGTATCGACCTTTCTCAGAAAAGGAAATATTCTGGTCTGATCGGCCCCCGGCAATTCCTGCCAGCACTGGTGGTTCAGCAGGTTATTGCCACTGGTCAACTGCATCCCTGTCAGATGGGAAAATTGAAAATATTGTCGTAAATCCGGCGAGTTTCAGGATTTTATGTACTTCGGGAGAAAGTGAGCTCAGACCAAACCGGTCGCCAGGCGATCTCAATTTTTTTGCCGTCGCGAGGAGGACACGAAGTCCACCGCTGCTGATATAGGTAACCTGAGTGAAATTGATGAGAATTTTCCGGTTCCCCTGTTCAATCAGTTTGGTCAGATCCGATTCAAGGTCAGGTGCCGCGGCAGTATCGATCCGTCCGGAAAGAGTAAGTACCGATACCCCTGCCCTCTGGTCTGTCGTTATTTCCATAATTATCTCCTATGTCTTCTGTAGTGGTACTACCCGGATACTTATAAGACCATTATGATCGCCTGGTATTAATGCAGGTAAAATTATGAATGCCGTCCCGGATGTGGTCGTATTATTTTCTTGGGGATGCCCGCAGCCCAATGATCGCACCATCATCGTTATCAGGGCACTCGGCACATAAACAAACAATAATTGCATAGTCCGGGGGAAGGTCATACATGCCAGGTCGGGCTGAATTCACCATAAGCGCGGAGATTCCTGCTTTAACTGAAATACTGGATGGGATCGGGATTCTCCTCCGGCAAAACAACGTCTCCGTGGACCTGATCAGCGATATCGAACTTGCCGTGGACGAGGTAGTAACGAACAGTATCCTTCACGGATACGGTGGTGGAGGCACCGGGACGATCCATATCGTCGTTCAACTCCGTCCGGATCGGGTTGAGATGACCATCGAGGACCAGGGAACACCTTTCGATCCTACCACCTTTGAACCGAAGACACAGGAAGGAGATATATCCGAACGTGTTCCGGGCGGGCTCGGCATAATACTGATCAGGAATGTAATGGACAAAATCATGTACCGGCGGGATGGCCGGACGAATATTCTCCATCTCGTAAAATTGATAAGAAACCGATACGATCAGGAATCATAGGTATCGGAATGCCATACGGGAGAATTTGTTGGGGTTTTGCACCCGGTGAATGTGCTTCCCATTTTTTAAAGATGAACAATTTACCGCTTCCTGACACGATGAGTGTGCAGCGGTTACATTAAACTGAGTTAATCCGGTAACCTGTCCGATTGTTGAGGTGTTTTAACTTCATCTTCGGAAAGAAAATTTACACCACTGAACAGTATTATTTTAACAAACCCCCTGATTTTTGGGGAAAATATTAATGTCTGCAGGACAGCAATCATTCTTTACAGGTATCTAGTCGACTTGGGGGGGGCGATGCTTACGGAACCGGATATCCCTGAATCCTGGTGGACAAGATCCAGCAGCGCAAAACCCTTTGTATTTGCCCTTCTGGTTGCCACCGGTCTTTTCCTGGAGCTGGCCATTCATTTTTACCTGAAGATGCCCGCCGCATATAGCCAGTTTTTTTACCTAATTATCGTCATTGGAGGGCTTTGGTATGAAAGGAAGGTCATATACGTTGCAGTACTGTTCGGCGGCCTCCAGATCCTTAATTCATTCCTGATCAATCGAACCGTTTCGTTCGAATCGGTTGTCAGCGTCGGGATGCTGATCCTTGTTGCCGTCGTAGTCGGGACGATTGTCGAACAAATGAATCTCTATCGCGACCGGTTAAAGGAACAAAATCTCATGATGAAAAGTTCACAAAATGCCTTCGAGGTGGCAAACAAAAAGCTGAACCTGTTATCGAGCATTACCCGCCACGACATTCTGAACCAGCTGACGATACTTATCGGATACCTCGAACTATCGAGAGACCAGGCCGTCGATCCGGAGATCCTTGGATTTGCGACAAAGGAACTGGAGGCCGCCAATACGATACGGCGCCAGATTGCGTTCACCAAGGATTACGAAGAGATCGGCATTCACGCCCCGGAATGGCAGAATGTAGCGGGGAATATCGTATTGTTCACCGGAAAATCTCAGTACGCAGGCATAAAATTTACCATAAAACTGAATAACCTTGAATTATATGCCGATCCGATGCTTGAAAAAATCTATGGAAATCTTATTGATAATTCAATTCAGCACGGGGGGCATGTTACGGAAATACGGTTCTCTTCCGGAAAATCCATGAATGGAATGGCACTTATTTATGAAGATGACGGTGATGGAATTCCGGAAAATATGAAAGAACAGATCTTCCTGAAGGGTGTTGGAAAAAATACCGGCTTTGGTTTGTTCCTGAGCCGGGAGATCCTCGCAATCACGGGACTCACGATAAAAGAAGAGGGTATATATGGAGAAGGGGCCCGGTTTGTTATATTCGCACCGGAAGGGGCCTTCAGGTTTCGGGATGCGGCTTCCGAAACCTGATGGTTGCATTGGCAAACCCATAAAACAACCGATTACTTCGAATAATTTCGCAGTTTACCCGGGAATTAAATAATTCAGGATACTATTATGAGATCGGGTGAAGTCCCCGTGACAGTGAAAAGATATTTTGCGGTCCCTGCTATTTGTATACTTTGTATCGCGAGCATAATGGTAGCAGGTTGTACAGGAAAGGACCAGATCATCATGCCGGAAAAAACACCTCTGCCGAGCCCTTCGGGAACGGCCGTACAGGTCGGGCATCTCGTGATAACGGAGGAACAAAACAATGCTACGGTCTCTGTAAACCAGGGAAATACCATCACGCTGAAACTTCCGGAAAACCCGACCACCGGGTTCCAGTGGAACCTTACGACAACCCCTGGCCTAACCATAACAGGCGATAGGTACGTCCCGTCAGACAAAACCGGGACGCTTGTGGGTTCAGGAGGCACCCATATCTGGGAGATTGCTGCTACCGGAACCGGCACACAGGAGGTCTCGGCGATATACAAACGATCATGGGAACCCATCACCGGGAATGAAACAATGTTTGGGATTACCTTCATGGTCAGGTAAATTTTTTTTCTGTTTTTCAATGTTCCCCCAGCAGAATAAAGACACCAGGAAATATCGAATCCGTATGACTCCCGGTGAACCTGCATCCGATAGTGACCGGTCAACCCGGGGTACAATAGTATGTCCGGCTGATCGATGCCCGGATTAACGAGACGTTGGTTTATTACCGCCCCGGGACGAAATTGCTTTTTTTGAACGTCTGGTTTTATAGAATCAGGATTGCCATAATTATACTCGTCTTACCACATAGCTCCCATTCAGAGCTGGATTTACAGGAATTACCTGCCAGGGCCTCAAAATACCTGTTGAGTTTATATGCTGACCTGGACGTGGTCCGGTGTGGGATCATTCTTTAGGAATGATACCGGGGAAAAACCCTACTACCCAGGAAGCAGAACATCTATGGTGGAAGATCCTGACATTACGATACAGCAGATAAGGGTTGCAAGGAACGGTCCGTACCTGGTTTTTGGCAGGATTCCGCTTTCAAAACAGATCCTCGTCTGTGACCGGAACGGAGAACCTGTCAGATGGCGCGAAGGAGAGAAATTCCCGGTACACGATACCTATGCACTCTGCCGTTGTGGTGGTTCCCGTACTAAACCCTTCTGTGACGGCACTCACCTGAAAAACCATTTTGACGGGACCGAAAATGCCAGCCGCGTCCCCTCCCTTGAAAGGGCGGGGTGGACGGAAGGTCCTGATATCAGGTTATCGGATGCACCGGGATTTTGTTCCCATGCCAGGTTTTGTGTCAGGGGCCGGGGGATCTGGGAGACAGTTGAAGAGTCAGCCGATCCGGATTTGAAAAAGGCCGCAATCAGAACGGCCGCGGATTGTCATTCCGGGAGGCTTGTAATCTGGGACCGTGAATCAGGAAAACCTGTCGAACCTATCTTTCTAAAATCGATTGGTATTGTGGAAGGTCCAGGGGTGGGAAACGAGGGGCCTCTGTGGGTCCGCGGGGGAGTTCCAGTCATCTCCGCCGATGGGTTTGAATACGAGGTCCGGAACCGCGTTACGCTTTGCCGGTGCGGGCGCTCCCGCAACAAGCCGTTTTGTGACGGAAGTCACCTGCAAAAATAAGATCGCGATATATTTTTTACCTGGAACTGGTTTCCTGGCCAGGGCCCCTGCTCAGGTCCTTTTTCAGATAGCCTACAACTGTTTCAACGACCTCGGGATTTCCCGGCAGCCTGGTATGGCAGTACCGATCTCCGGAATGTTCCAGTATACCCGGATCCTTTGGCAGGATTTCAACTATTGCCCCTTTCATCACAGAATCGGAGTGAGGCACGATCCCGTCGCCGAGATATGTCGGGCTGAATGTCCCGGTGCCTGAAAATTCCCATGTCTTCCCATCGAAAGGAGGGAAAAAACCTGGATCTGCGGTCTTATTCGCGGTAAGCAGTATCCTGTAGGTGATATCTTCCCTGATCCCGGCATTCCGTAACTCGTCCATGACCCTGCTTCCGGGGCGGAACTGCTGCACAATCGTGTCCTCATCAGGGTTATACTCCCCGGGAACGAAAACCCCTGCCAGCCGGTCGATGACACGGGGGCCGAAGACCGGATGGTTAAATAACTCTGCCATCGCCGAACCGTTATTGGGTGGACCGATACCGATGAGCTGGTTTACGGATTCGGATCTCTCGTCACGGTCGAGAACTTCCAGCAGGTAGCGGGCAATGCAGGTACCCATGGAATGGCAGACGATATCGACAGGGCCCGTATAATGACCCATACTTCTTTTATCCCTGATATAATCGCGTAATAGCAGGGATATTCCTTCAAGGGGGACTCCTGTATGTTCGCTGTGGTCGAATATCCATGACGGTATCGCCTCCTGATCCAACCGGGAGACAAGTCGTTTCCACACACCAGGATGGCTCTTCCAGCCATGTACAAGGATGGCAGGTACAGGTTGCAGTGCCTGCCGGATTATTGCCGTCTGTTGAATTGCTTCAGCTTTCATATGAGAAGAGATCCCCCGGATCCGGGATCTTTTCCGGGTTTTATTTTCCTTCGTCACCAAGTGATTCCCTGTGCCTCATCTGGTAGAGTACCATCGGGTCCATTTCCCTGTATTCGGCATCCCCCGTTCGCATGATGACATTGCCGATGCCGCTGTTGACGATCATTTTCGAGCAGAGGAAACAAGGCCAGATCCGCGTAAGCTCACCGGTCCCGACCTCGAAACCCGCAAGATAAAGTGTACAGCCTCTCGCCATTTTTCCGGCCTGGATAAGGGCGTTCATCTCGGCGTGCACGCTCCTGCACCGTTCATAATTTGAACCTGAGGGAATGTTATGCTCCTGCCTCCAGCATTTGTTCAGTTCGGTGCAGTCCATCTGTTTTCGCGGCGCCCCGGTGTAACCTGTGGATACGATGGTGTTATATTCGTCTACGATGATAGCCCCGAAATTTCGCCGGAGACAGGTGCCCTGGTGGGCGCAGCGTATGGCAAGGTCAAGGAAATAGGTGTGCCTGTTAGTCCGCATCAGAGAAAGACTTTGGAGAGATCGGTATTAAAATACGGTGGTCTTGCAACAGCCAAACCGGTTTCACTTCCGTACCGTGAACCGCCATTGGCAGAAGACCGCGGGAGGATGAGGATCCGGGGGTGCAAAAATGCATTCAACCTGGATATCAGGATCAATTACCTTTGCAAACCCGGTAAATTCAGCCCTGTGCATCTCCCGGCAGACATATTCGCCGAGGCCCCGTTGCAACCTCGCTTCCTGTGACGGGCATGACGGAACGGTGATAACCACCTCACCGGGGCGTTCCTCTATATCGTAACCGACAATCAGGGCCCAGGGAAAATGCCTGAGAGCCTTAACAAACCCCTTAAGTCCCTTTTCGCGTATGGAAAACCTTTCAATGATGTCACGGGCGGCCATCCCTGCAACACGTCCCCAGACCCGTTCATTGAGGGTTTCTGCAACAGGTTGGCCGTATTCTTCGGCGGTATATATGAACCAGAACGCATCCACGACACGGTAATGCCATAGAAGAAATTCCAGATAACGCTTCTTTTCATCATCCATCATGGTATCGAAAATTTCAAGGTCCGTGACCAGTCACCCCATCCTGTAATACAGATAGTCGTCAGTCCCGCATGATATTGTTACTCCCTGATTTCCGGGCGGTGGCTGAAACGACATGGTAATTTCTTAAACCCCTTCGGTGCATCGCCTCCCTTGAAATTACCGGATCCTAGGGACTGGTAATCTCAGTTTGCATCCAGGCACCGGCGTCAGGTTCTTATACATCGTGTGAGCAGAATCTGATTATAACATGGCGGAAGGAAAAAATGCCGAAAGGAATTCATTTTGATATTGCTGCGGACGACCCTGAAAAAGCAGTAACATTTTATCATAGTGTATTCGGCTGGCAGATTAACAAATTTGAAGGGCCGATGGATTACTGGCTTGTTACCGCTGGATCCCAGTCTGAACCCGGTATCGACGGCGGGATTGGGAAGCGGTCAGACAGGGTGGCAACCGGCAGATCGGGTCATATCATAATCACGTTTTCTGTGCCTTCGGTAGATGAGTATATTGAAAGGATCAGGAAGGCCGGAGGAAACGTGCTCATGGCGAAGGCCCCGATTCCCGGGGTAGGATATATTGCATATTGCACCGACGCAGAAGGAAACGAGTTCGGGATCCTGGAGGCGGATCCATCGGCCCGTATCCAGGTGTAGAAAAATAACCTGGCGTCGAATTTTCATCCGGGTCGATAACAGCAGAGCCGGATATGAGCGCCATAGACTGCAATGATACCACGCCTATATACGGTCAGCCAGCCTATATATATCAGCCAGAAACGATCTGGGTAATTTAATCGCCTTTTGATGGTATCCAGAGAAACGAATTCCATCATCAACGTATGCCGGTGCATACAAAACGCAGCGCTTGTTGGTATTCAGATTGGGTTGTGACAATCTGTCATCGAAAAACATCACAACAAAATGGTATCCAAATGATCAACAGTTCAGCAAAACCTGAGGTTTACGGGACGAGGTCCGGGTATGTTATCCGTTTTACCTGTCCCGATTGCTCTAAAGAAAATTCAATAGTCTACAACATGCCGAACGGCTATTACAAAGAATCCAGAGAAGGTACCTGTTCCCGGTGCAAGAAACATTGCACCGTCATGACTCCAGGCCAGCGATAGTGAACACACGTTCGGTACGTGCGATAAACAGGAACAGGCTGTCAAACAAACCATTTATGGTTCTGTACATCCGGTGAAAAAATCGTTTTTTTGATTCAGAGCACATATTGCCATCCTTCCCGTTTCAACAGATCTTTCCTCTGCTTATAATCGGGCATATGCCGGCCAACCTCTGACCAGAACTGTGGCTGATGATCTTTATGCGATATATGGCACATCTCATGAAGTACGACATAATCGATCTGGTTTTCCGGCGCCATAATAAGCCTGATATTGAAACTGAGATGGTTATCATGACTGCAGCTTCCCCAGCGCTTCCTGATATTTCTGACCCTGAATTCAGGGCTGGGAATCCCAAGGAGAGATGAAAAATATCGTATCCTGTCACCGATATACAGGGCTGAATGGGTCCGGTACCAGGCGACTACATGTTTTTTAACATAATCCCTGGTAGTCTGCCGGGATACGGTTCCGGGGACAAAAACAGCAAGGGTGGTTCCACAGAGTGTCACAGGTGGATCTGTCGCCCCCGGGACCCTCCGGCCGGGTCCTCCCCCTGTATTTCCGTTAAAAGGACCTGTTTCCGGCCCCCCGTCGCCGTCGTGGATGATGTTCAGGGAGATCTCATTGCCCAGGTAATGGAATAATTCTCCTGACGAATAAACCCGGGTAACAGCACGGGGTGTTGAATCGGCAAAACCAGCCAGTTTTTTCAGGATCCACGGTGATTTCCGGAGGACTACCTTCCGGACAGACGACAATGAAAATCCTGCCGGGGCTTTTACTTCGATATATCCGGGACGATGGAGCACAATTGCGAGGGTTTTTCTCTTCCGGGAATAGGTAATACCATATGATATCTTGGAATCGCCGAACCTCACCGAATCCTCAAGACTAAAACCGGACTTGTTATAAGCCGGGATTGAAAAAATCCCCATGCCAACAACTATTAACGTTTGATTTGTTATATAAATTTATAATTTGCCGGAAGCAGTGTGATTTTTCATGATTCCAGGTCCTGCAACGATTAATCACAGAACACCGATAAAGGCCGGACTGGTCCATCTCCTCTCATGGCGCTATCACCATAAGTATACCTTCAATTTTATTGCAATCATTTTTTTTCTAATCCTTTTACCTCTCTTATCCGATAATTCCGTTGCCCAGGTCTTTATCGATGTCCTCATCATTGTTGTGCTGATTTTCGCAGTTCACGCGATCAGCGATCACCGTACAACCCTGGCAATTGGTTTTATCCTGGCCCTGACAGCCGTCATACCCGACGTATTGTATTACATAAGCGGTTTAACGAAATATTACCATAATTCAGTAATCGTTGCCCTGGTTTTCTTTGCTTTCGTTGCAATAGTTATTTTTTCCGGGGTCATCCGGGAGCTGTATATCACCCTCGATACCATTGCCGGTGCCCTGTCGGTGTATTTCCTCATCGGGATCACCTGGGCATTTGGGATCATCGCCCTGGAAACCGTATCCCCTGGTTCCTTTAACACCGGGCTTATTGGCGCAAATACCCAGAACCATCTTTCGGATTATATAGGCTACAGTTTTTCCGTGCTGACAACAACCGGGAATTATAGCGTCAGTGCGGGGACGTCAACGGCCCGCATGGTGATGATGTTCGAGATGATCATAGAGACGCTCTATATCGCAGTCCTCATATCATGGCTCGTCGGGAGGTTCATCGTCCGCAATTACACAAATAATTAGCCGGTTTTCCCTTCTCCATCAGCTCCGGGTTCGCTCTTTCCGGCAATATTCGATGACCTGTATCACCCTGTTCCGGCCTCCGGTCTTTTTCAGCTCAACGTGGGCACGGGCGTGGCAATACGAGCAGAGTGTGACGAGGTTATCCGGCTCGTCATGGGTATTGTCGTCGTCGATATGGTGGATATGCAGAACTTCTGTGTCATTACAGATTACACAGGCGTGACCGTCACGGGTAAGAATCTGGTCCCGGAGTTCTTTCCACGCTCTGAGCGAGTATTTTTCAATGGTCGTGATCTTCCTGCCTTTCACGCTGCAGGATACGATATCCTTCTTATGTAGTGCGTACGGGCAGAAAAAGCAGTTTTTAACGAACCCGTTCAAAGCAACCCTGTTATTGCACCGTGGAGGAAGAGCGGGGTTAAACCGATCGAAGGAGATCTGATAGTCTTTCATGAATTCCTCTTCTTGGTGTGGGTTTGGAATCGATCTAAGTCTGATGGCTCCTGCCATCTGGCGATATAGCAAGACGATCAACCTGCCAGGGATTTCGTTACCGGGTCTCGAAAGGAACCCTTTACTAATCTCCAGGATATCTGGTATTCACCGTCTTTCTGGATCCAATGGGATGTCGTTCAACAGAAACACTACTCGTTAAAAATGTTGGAATGATCAGATATCTTTCATGTAAATCTTATGGACCTCTATATCGACGCTGTACATATTCGGATGCTCGATCAGGTCGAGGGCATTGATCTTCAAATCAATGAGTTCCTGGTAATTGAAGGAGTCGTATTCGGTCACTTCTTTTCCCTGGTAGAAAACAACCACACCGTTTTCCATTTTTTTTGCACTGGTTATATCGTACATAGTGTCTCTTCTGGCGAATGATCAGATATGAACGTTTCTGTCCGGTAACAATCCTGCCCCGGATTTCATCTGACCGGGGCCGTTCCGATGAAGAAAGAGCAGAATTTTCCCCGGAGATTCTCGATCCCGATCGGTCTTTGGGATCATGTCGTACATAGCTTGAACAGGGCACGCCGGGAGGAACATTACTGAGGACCCATAAAATTATCGGAACATTGAAGAGATCCGGTTATTTGGGTAATAGCCAAAAAACCACAGTATATTGACGTCGAAAAGGAATTATACCGGATCCAACGATTTTATCATGGTTATCAGCGACTTTATCCTGCTTTCATCAAGCGTTTCACGTCGTGTAAAGCTGCATTCCCCGGTTACCTGGATATTTCTGGCTGCGAGGGCCTTCTTCATCACCGCAAGCGTATCCCCGGCCTGGCTGCCGCAGGTGGCGTATATAACTGCGGATTTTCCCTCGCTTCCGTGGATTGCCTTTATTGCAGCGTTGATTGCGGGCGACGGTTTCCACGCCCAGACCGGGGTCCCGATAACGAGGATATCATAACCTGAAACATCGATACGTTCTGGTATGATCGGGTCTCCACTTTCCCTTCTCGCCCTTAGACATCCGACGGTATAGGCGGTAATTGCGCTGTAGTTCTCCTTCGATCGGACCTCAATCAGGTCTCCACCGCATTCTTTCTGGATTTTTTCTGCTATTCTTCGTGTAATTCCCGAATATGAATAAAATATGATGGCCGGTTTCATACTGCATTCCTCAAAAACCCCGTTCCTGAAGCAGACCTTAACCAGTTCATGGTTCACCCGTCTTCTCCCATGTATTCAAGGTTGAACCGGTACAGGTGGGTGAAACCACAGCTTCTGCACCGTACCGTAAAATTCCTGCATCCGATGGTGATATCATGAATGCTGTGTACACCGCAGTTCCGACAGGTCGCCGGCTCTTCCAGCTTCCATAGATCGTAACAACCCGGTTTAATATAATCCGTTTCCGGGGACACATCTTCGATAACCGGGATATACGCTCTTGTTGCCCGGCAGTTGTCGCAGACGACCTGAGCAACATTCGGGACCGCGGTTATGATTTGGTCCGCCTCTTCGTTACAGTGGTAGCAGGGAGCGCGGTACTTTGCCGATATGAAACGTTCCATGGATTATACTCGTGACGATAGGAATAAAAGTATGGGTATGTTCCCCGGATGAACGATGAGAGGCGGATGGGATCGTCTGAAAATGCGAATTACTATATATTAATGCGTAAAATATGATTTTCATGGCTGAAACCAACCAGAATCCCAGCGCGTTGAGACTTTTTGCTGCAGCCCTCCTTGGTGTCGTCGTCGCATTTATCATATTTTTCATATTCACCCTGGGAATCGGGTTCATTAACATTTCCTTTGGCATGAATGTCCCTGTTACTCTGGATTTCAGGGAAAATATATTCAGCGCCGTCCTCCTTGCGGCACTTTTAATTATCAGCATTGCAGGATTCATGTGGATGGTTTACAGAACGCCGCCTGCTTCCGAAGAGATTGAAAAAGAACATGAGGCAGAGGAAACAGAAGAGACCGGATAGCAGAGTTTTCCAAAGTTTTCCCGGTGCAGGTACGCAGCCTGTCCAAGAATTATTCTGGGTATAGTCACATTTCAGTGACTAATTTCTTACTCTGATGGACCCCCCCTGCGCCAGCCCTGCCCCCCCCTTTGGGGCGGGGGCGCATGCGATTCTTCTGTAGTACCATGACGCTGATCCTGGTAATATAACGTCATCGCCACCGGGGCGCCACAGCGGCGGGGCGAAGCCCCTGGAGCGTCAGTATTTTCTGTCCATTATCAGGAACACTTTTTTGATCTGAATTTTGGAACAATACTCTGGCTATTTTTTCTCTCGTAAATTCCTTAATGAGCTGGTAGTTAAAATGGCGCTATACCCTTATTCTTTTTTCCGGGCAATGAAAATCTTCCCCGATGCGGAGGAAAGAGTAATCAGTGCTCCTGGATGATGCTGAAATTTTGGCTTTTAACCTCTTGGAACCCCTGGTCAGGTCCTAAGAAAAAACATAATGGTATTTCTAAAAGGGTAAGGTCCCACTCCTATCCCAAAATCTTTGCCAATAACTGGATGATTAGAGGACCCGGAATTAAAAAAACATCCGGATACCAGTCATCATGCATATTGGTACTGGGGCCTTCACCGAATTGAAGAAATACTAAATCAGAGAGTTGAGAGTTTGAGGGGTTGGAGCCCCTCTGGAATGCATCAAATAGTATTGTGCTGTTCTGACAGTGGTGAGGACGGGTGATAGTTCATCCTCAGATTGACTTTATTCTTTGGCTATATATATTTAATTTGTTGTTTCTATGGTCACTCTATAGGTTTTCAGATTTTTATTGATCCTTTATAAGTCCGAGCAGGAGTATCTCAACCCTCCTGTCAATCCGTGTTCAAGGTCCGGGGCCCCCGGCAAACTGAGAGTGGAGAAGTGTCAGTATTACCATTATTATATCCGGGAAACTTTTTCCGTTGAAATGTGAATGTAGGATTGATCCCACTCAATTCTTAATGGGAGATTGCAGCCGGATCAATGATAATTATTTAACACAGAAGGAGAGAGAAAGATGCCCGAAGAAGTGAAAATCCGATGGACATGGCTGAAAATTATGTATGCCTATACCCTGATTGTATCAGGCGCAATTGGGCTTGGATACCTTCTCATGCCAGGTACGATGATAAAAATGATGGGACTCCCGCCAGAGGACCCGATAACTTTTGGAGTGGCCGGCAGCGTATTCCTTGCATTTGCACTTGTATCCATTCTCGGTCTCAGGTCTCCTCTGAAATTTGCCCCGGTGCTTTTACTCGAAATCCTGTATAAACTGATCTGGTTCATCGCTGTCGCAGCACCGCTTCTTGTATTACATCAGTTCCCTGGATATGCCGTCATTATGGCAGTAGTTTTCGCGACATTTATTCTTGGAGACCTGATAGCAATTCCCTTCCCGGTTGTTTTTGCCAGAGAGTCTGGTTATCAAAAATAACCAATTTTTCAAGATTAGGCAGGGAATAATAACCGCTGGTACAAGCGTACATTATACTGACTGGCATTTTTTTGGGCATTTCAGGGTTATAGCAGATTTTTTACGTATTTGCAAATCTCACAAAATCAAAATGCGAGGGATGGGATTCGAACCCATGGACCCCTTCGGGACCGGATCTTAAGTCCGGCGCTGTTGGCCAGGCTTAGCTACCCTCGCGCCTAGTACTATAGGATTAGGAATAGTAAAAGACTTTGAGTTGCGTTCAGCATTCAGTCTGGTGTAATAATATTCCATGGCCAGGAGGATCCTCGCCGTAATCGTAGGTATTATGTTCTTTTCGATGCTGACAATGACGACTGTCTTAAAAAATATTAGTACCCGGAATCCTCTAAGACCCGCCCCTGTTCTATGGGGATTTACGGGGGATATGTATCACAGCAAGCCCGATCCATCCGGGATCTGGAAAATAACAGGAAAAGCCGGATTCGTTAATGCTGTTTTCTGATATCTATATCTTGATCTTCCTGAAAAGGAATGCTCCGAAAATAACCATCGCCGCCGTGAAACACCCAAGGACCAGGAAACAGACAAACGGATTAATCTGGGATATCCCGGTCAGGCCATAGCGGATCCCTTCCACCCCGTAGGTCAGCGGATCTATCATGGTAACGGGGACCAGCCACGACGGTAGCGAACTTATGGGAAAGAGCGCCCCCGAGAGACCGAATATCGGAAAAACAACAAAATTCATGATGAGCTGGAATCCGGTCATATCGTCCATTCTCGAAGCAATGGCGATACCGAAGGCCGTAAAGGCTACACCGATAAGCACCATGAACCCAAGCGCGAGGAGAAACCCCCCTATGTTTGAAATCCGGAGTCCTATTAACACCGAGAGGACGAGGATTATGAAGCCCTGGATGACAGCGGTCGTCGCCCCGCCGGCTGTCTGTCCCAGCATTATCTCAAGCCGCGATACCGGTGCGACGAGGGTTTCTTTCAAGAAACCGAACTGTTTGTCCCAGATAATCTGGATTCCTGAGAACACCGACGTGAAAAGCACGCTCATCGCCACCATGCCGGGGATCAGGAACACGATATAGTTCCCGCCAAGCCCTGGTATCTGCACGACAGAATTGAGACCGAAACCAAGAAAGAGCAGGAAGAAGAGGGGCATGCTGACACTCCCTATGATCCGGCTTTTAGACCGTATGTACCGCTTCATGTTCCGAAGCCAGATTGTATATATGATATCCATGGTCAGTGCCTCCTCATCTTCTGGTACCGGCGCATGTTCTCCTTGTTGTCCGCATCCTGGTCCCGGATCGTTTTTCCGGTAAAGGAGAGAAAGACGTCCTCGAGGGTCGGCTTGTGGATGGCAATCGATTCGATGGGAATATTGTTGTCCGAAAGAAGAATGACGATCTCGCTGATATGCTGCTCCGCGTTCTCCAGGCTGACGTTCACTCTTCCATCATACCGTTCGATCTTCCCGATCTGCGATCCGGAAAGGGTTGATGCGACGTTATCAGGGTCCGGTGAATCGATGGCAACCACGTCTCCCCCGATCCCGTCCTTGAGTTTTGCAGGGGTATCCATCGCGATTATCCTCCCATGGTCGATGATCGCAACGCGGTTACAGAGCCGGTCTGCTTCTTCCATATAATGGGTCGTAATAATGATGGTGATCCCTTTTTCACGGGCCAGCGTGGCAATATACTGCCACAGATGGTTGCGGGTCTGCGGGTCGAGACCGAGTGTCGGCTCATCAAGAAACAGGACCGAGGGGTGGTGGAGGAGGCCGCGGGCGATCTCGAGGCGCCTCCGCATTCCTCCGGAAAATGTCTTGACAATATCGTCTTTCCGGTCTTCGAGTTCAACAAGCCTGAGGAGCTCGGTGATCCGCAGGTTCCGGGTCTCCTTTGGGATGCGATACAGCCGGCCATGAAAATCCATGTTCTCCCAGGCAGTCAGTTCCTCGTCGAGGCTCTGATCCTGGAATACGATGCCTATAGATTTCCTGACCCCGTCCTCATCATGTTCAACATCTATGCCATTGATCGTCGCCGAACCGGAGGTGGGCCTGAGCATCGTCGAGAGCATCGAGAGGGTAGTCGTTTTCCCCGCGCCATTGGGTCCCAGGAGTCCGAAAATTTCCCCCTGTAAAATATCGAATGAGATGTTATCCACGGCGACCAGATTGTTGAAACGCCGGGTTAAATTCTGGACATGTATCGACACCGTCATAAGATTATATCCTTTCCCGAAAAAATCGTAAACTTATTCATAAATTTTCTATTCTGTTCCTTTAATACGCTTGTTACCGGGTAATCACAGAAAATACCGGATAAAACTATTTCGTTCAGCTGTCAGCTGATAAATTTTAAGAGCTTCAATTTCCCAGATTTTACTCCTATAACAAATCCTGATTCAGGATTATTTTGAAAACGATACTGAAGGCCGGTCGAAGAGAACTGGGTCATCAGACAGAGAATCAGGAAAAATCCATGTAAATCGTTATTCTCTCATCTGATGCCCGGACTCAGCAGGTACGGGCCATCCGGGCACCAAGTGCGAATGCTTTCCTGCAGTCGTCGGGGAAGACCGTTCTGCCTCGCCTGCGTCGCTCTTCCGGATCAACGAAGCTGTTTACCAGGTTACTCAGTTATCCCCAACAGTTCATCGATTACAGTCATGGTTACCTCTTCTGAGAGGGAAACAAACCATGCGTGCCCGTGTTCCATAATAACGAGTCCGACAGGATCTCTGGCAACCATGCATCCATGGTCGGAAACCAGGGTACTATCCCGGATTAAAGGAATAATGGTACGTTCACCGTAATCGGCAGGCCCGGAAAACCGGATCGCTGTGGTCATCCTGCTACCTTTTGGGGTGATCTCCGGGACGATTTTTTCATCACTTTTCGTATCGCAGGATGTTTTACTATCCTGACTGCATGGACAATCATGCGTATCGGGAAGGCGATATGAAACCGGGTCTCCAGATCAATTTCACATACTTCTTCATTGAATTCAGGTGTCAGATTGAAATTTATCCGATCCAATGGTAATAACGCCCCGGTCGCTCTATAAAGACCATAAAACATCCCGGTTGCAGCAGGGCCATCAAGACCTATCCGGGCATTTCCCCTGACATAGTCAAGCCGGGTATGCCGTATCAGGTCCAGGATCGCATTAAGAACCGGTCCCTTTAGTATTTTCAGGAGAGAAATGACAGGGAACCGTTCCGCATCACGCTCGCCCGGTGAATATTTTTTGAGATCCGTGAACGCCGTTACCTGACGGGTAACCAGCCTCACCCCGCCGATCTTAAGTGATACCCGGGGATCGTTGCCCGAAAATCGGATGTCAAGTCCGAATATAAACCACGACCCGGTCAGATCACCCTGTATTACCATTCCCCTGGATCGAAACGAGAGAGAAATCCTCAGGGGAATTATCAGGAAAAAAACCGTTACGAGGACTGCGGCGGTAATAATCCCCGCGACAAGCAGTACCGTCGTGATATAGTCACTCATGGTCCATAAACTGGGCGCCTCACTCCGCCTTCTGGTCCTTTTTTTTGTTCATTTCCCTGATCGCTTCGATAATCTGCGGGGCAACCTTATCGCTCAGGGCATTAATGACCTGGACAAGATTGGACTCTTTACGGAGACTCATGACCTGGATACCCTCCGGTCCTTTGAGATCCTTATAGAGGATAATCAGGGCTACTGGTTCGATGCCGGCTCCTCCGCCGCTTCCCTGACCTGATTCTTTTCCTTCGCCGCCGCCCCCTGCCCCAAACCCGAATCCGAACCGCGTGACAGGGATGACAAGTTTGTCACCGAGATCAACAGGCTTGCCCATTACGTGTTCAGCCTCCAGGGACTCGCGCAACTCCTCTGCCGTGCTTTTCAACATACTTTCTGAAGACATCTTGATCAACCTCACTAGGTTTAATTTCCAATACGGCAATCCGGTTAATCTAGTTATCGGGGCAGCTGGTGTTCCTGAAAAAAAACCGTGTACAATGCCAATGTTCTTATTCTTGGGGGCCATGTATAGTATGCAGTTTTAATAGAGCTGTTTGAGAAATATCATGTATAAATCAAATTTTGGAGGATCAAGTAATTATGGTCCCCGTGAAATGACTAAAGTAGTCTGTTCAGATTGTGGAAAAGATTGTGAAGTGCCGTTCAAGCCGACCGAGGGAAGACCTGTCTACTGCCAGGAATGCCTCCCGAAGCACAGAAAGCCCCGGTACTAAGCATTTAATCATTCTTTTTTTTTAGAGTTCCCTTAAGGGGATCAGGTTTCAACAAACCAGCAGTCATCACGAGATCCGACTATACCAATCAGCCGGTATTATAAAATCTCTGCCAATCGGTTCTATACCATCGGGTGGTGCATGAAAATTCCACCCTTCGGGATTTGATAGCTAACCCGGCCTGGATATTCAGCAGGATTATTGGTCGGATTTGTCTGACCAAGATCCGGATATCGGGGCCGCCTTCTGTTGTATACCCTATCGGTAACTGCCGGGGGAAGAAAAGATCATCCCCTGAATACCGGTATTATTAATCCCGCGACTGAATAGTTTCATACGGGAAATAAGATCTCCGGGAAAAAGCATCGACGGGCGCGATCAAACGTCACCCGGGATTTTATCCCTCATCGGAAGGAGACGACATGGAAGATCCGGGTTCTAATGGGATCGATACCGATCGTGACAGCGAAGAGCCGGAGTACCATACCCTTGGTCCGGAAGAGCTTTATTCCCTCCTTAAAACAACGGAGACGGGGCTTACAACGGACGAGGCTGGTATCAGACTCAGGACCCACGGGAAAAACGATATCACTTCTGCCCGGAAACGTCCGCCAATTCTGCAGTACCTTGACCATTTTAAAAATCCACTGGTCATTATTCTTCTCATCGCCGCATCAATCTCCCTCTTCGTTGGTGATGTCACCGATGCCGGGATTATTATCGCTATTGTCGTATTGAGCGTCACCCTTGATTTTTTCCAGGAATACAAGGCGGGTAATGCCATTGAACTGCTCAGGCAGAAAATTATTACTCATGCCTCGGTTTTCAGGGATGGAATCAAACGGGATCTTCCTGTAACCGATATCGTACCGGGTGATATTATCCAGTTGTCTGCAGGAGATCTCGTACCCGCGGATGCACGGGTGCTCACTGCAAAAGACTTTTTCGTTAACCAGTCAGCCCTGACAGGCGAGCCGTTCCCGGTTGGAAAAAATGCAGAACGGGCAGAACCAGGGATGCCGGTCACTGCGGCAGAGGATTATATCTTTCTCGGCACGTCGGTAGTTTCCGGCAATGCCACCGCCGTGATAACCCGTACCGGTTCTTCAACGGAATTCGGAAAGATCGCACAGTCCCTTACGGACCGGCCACCTGAAACGGAGTTCGAACGGGGCCTGAAACAGTTCAGTTTCCTGATGTCGAGGATAGTCTTATTCCTTGTTATTTTCGTGTTTTTTATAAACGCACTGTATAAACACGGAATTCTCGACTCGTTGCTCTTTGCCGTAGCCCTTGCCGTCGGGATGACCCCGGAATTGCTCCCAATGATCCTCTCCTTAAACCTGTCGAAAGGCGCCATCGCGATGTCAGAAAAAGGAGCAATTGTCAAGCACCCTGAATCGATCCAGAACTTTGGGAGCATGGACATATTGTGCACCGATAAGACTGGTACTTTGACCGACAACCGGATCTCCCTTGTCAGGCATATCGATGCGGAAGGAAACGATAACGAGGATGTCCTGTTGTTATCCTACCTCAACAGCGTGTTCAACACCGGGATGAAGAGCCCGCTGGACGATGCGATCCTGTCCTACCGCCTCATCGATTGCAGGGGATACCGGAAAATCGATGAGATACCGTTTGATTTTATACGGAAACGGATATCTGTCATAGTATCGACCGGCTCCGGGGATGAGCTTATCACGAAAGGTGCCCCCGAGGAGATATTCCGGATCTGCACCTCGATCGAAACCCAGGGAAAACGCGAAGTCCTGACTGCCGATCGCATAAAAAAATTGAACGACCTCTATCTTGCACAAAGCAGGGATGGTTTTCGGACACTTGCGGTGTCTTACCAGTTGTTTGCCGGACGAAAGCCGGTTTATTCGGCTGACGATGAAAAAGAAATGGTATTCCTCGGATTCATTACCTTTATCGATCCGCCGAAAGAGAGTGCCGGTGAATCGGTCAGATTGCTTTCAGAATCCGGCATCGAGCTGAAAATCCTGACCGGTGACAATGAACTCGTGACGAAGAAGACCTGTGAACTGATCGGTCTTCCCGTGAAGGGCGTCCTGACCGGGGAAGATATTGTCCATTTGGACACCCAGGCGCTCTCAAGGGTGGTTGAAGATGTGACGATATTTTCCCGGATGACCCCGGTGCAGAAGGACCTCATTATGAAGGCTCTCAGGCTGAACGGGCATGTCGTCGGGTTCATGGGTGACGGTATCAACGATGCTCCCTCGATCAGGGAAGCGGACGTCGGAATATCGGTGGAGAATGCGGTGGATATAGCGAAAGAATCTGCCGATATCATACTCCTGAAAAACGACCTTCGGATACTCCACGACGGTGTCCTCGAAGGAAGGAAGACCTTTGGAAACACAATGAAATATATCCTGATGGGAACGAGTTCAAATTTCGGCAATATGTTCAGTGTGGCCGGCGGGTCCCTGTTCCTGCCATTCCTCCCGATGCTGCCCGTTCAGATCCTTCTCAATAACCTCCTCTATGATATATCCGAATCAACCATACCAACCGACAATGTGGACGATTCCTATATCGATTCCCCGAAAAAATGGGATATTGGATTTATTAAGAAATTTATCCTGGTGTTCGGCCCGATCAGTTCGGTCTTCGACTTCATCACGTTCTTCATCCTCCTGTTTATTTTCAGGGCAGATGCTGCTCTTTTCCAGACGTCCTGGTTCATGGAATCGATCTGCACCCAGACCCTTGTGATATTTGTTATCCGGACACGTATTGTCCCATTCTGGAAGAGCATGCCGAGCAGGTACCTGATCGCCAGTACATTATGTGTCGTTGCCGTAGCATGCGTCCTCCCATTCACCATATTCGGCAGTATTCTCGGATTCGTGCAGCCCCCGGTTTCATTCTTCGCAGTTCTCGCAGGACTCGTGATCGCCTATATAACGATTGTTGAAATGGTGAAACGATGGTTCTACCGGCACTATGCCGTGTTTGAAGAAAGGAACACAAAAAAACCGGTTGCTGCACAGGTCTAGACAATTTTGTATTTTTTCGTCCCGAAATACATTGCATGTATTTTTCGATGAACGGTATAATTTGATAGTACCGGAAGGATTTGAGCATTGCGGTAGGCTTCGGTGGGATGAATGCCAACATAAGAGTCGATAGTTGGGAATGATGAGAACTGACAAATCATAGTACGGGGATGAGGGGATTTTTGCCGGCTGCCCGGCTTAACATCATCAAATTCCCTGGGCAGCGAGTGCCGCACCAAGGGACCCTGTAATCTGGGGTTCGGACGGAACGAAGAGGGTAACGCCAAGTTCCTTCTCAAGGGCAGCTTTCATCCCCTGATTTTTCGCAACGCCGCCGACAAAAGCGATATGATCTTTGAGGCCCATACGCTTTGCCATCACGGTGACTCTCTGGGCAATGCCTGCAATAAGTCCGGCTGCTATATCCTCTTTTGTGATCCCTCTCGCTCTGAGTGAGATCACTTCTGACTCTGCGAATACCGTGCACATGCTCGTAATGCCTGCCGGATGACGGGATGCAAGGGCAAGCGTCCCGAGATCGCTGATTGGGACTTCCAGGGCTTTTGCAGTATATTCCAGAAACTTCCCGGTCCCTGCTGCACATTTATCGTTCATAAGGAAATCAGTGACATGCCCCCTCTCTACAACGATGATCTTTGAGTCCTGGCCACCCACGTCGATGATACCCTGCACTTTGGGAAAAAGAAAATGGACCCCCTTTGCATGCGCCGTGATCTCGCTAATCCCCTTATCGGCAAATAAGATCGTATTTTTCCCATATCCTGTTGCGTATATCATTTCCACTTCGGATTTCCGAATATTTAAACTATCAAGGAGTTCAGTATAGATCTTCTCCGCTGCAGTCAGGAAATCGAAGGCGGTACCGGTTACCCGGTAACCAGCAATTTCTTTGTCGCAGACAAGAGTAACCTTGGTCGTAGCAGCACCCGCATCGATGCCGGCAGTGATCACGAAAGCATCTCCAGGAATGCATCGATACGGATCCCGATCTGTTCCACATCTGAGTCTCCGTAGTCGGATTCGATCGCAAGCAACGGAATTTTCTCCATTTTCAGGGCTCTCTGTACCCTGAGCCTCTCGATGTTGTATGCGTGACAAAACTGCAGGGTGTAATACACGACACCGTTAACGTTGTAACGTTTCGCAAGATCGACGATACGGGAAATCCGTTCGTCGTTCGGCGTCATGCAGGAACAGGGGATCCTAAGGTACCGCTCCGCAAGAGCCGTCCAGGGATCTTTGCTTTCATCAATTAAGTCCCAGAACGACCGGGTCCCCGTGCAACTCTCCTCGATTACGATTGCTGCTCCTTTCTGTTCAATGATATCGGATATCTTCGTGTTCCCTGCAGCCATCGGACATCCGGATATCATTATCCTCGGTCCTGTCCGGGCCGGCGGAGATCTTTTCTCAAGCTCGTGACAGAGTTGATAAAGGCCCTTCCTGAACTGTTCCGGTGAGAGAAAAAATTGTTTCTGCATTACCTGAAGGATCTCGCCCCCCCGGATTGGTGGCGGGTCCTTTCTCCTCAACTCGAAGAGCCGGTGGAGAATCTTCCGTGTCTCGTTTGATGATTTGATCTCACGGTTCAGCATTTCGCTGGTGATCGGATTTCCCGTGAGATCTGCCATATAGTTCCCGAACCTGTGTAGTTCGGAGAGGAAGTAGGTAACTGCTTCGGGGCTGTCAGGTTTCTGGGGAAGATCGAGTACATAGGTCGGAACGTAGTCAGGAAGAAGCTCATACATCTTCTTTTTACCGTCGCACGTCGCCTCTGCAACCACCGCATCGACCAGCCGGACGTGGGGGCAGGAAACAGTTCCCCCACAGCAGGCATCGATCATCGCCCCGAATGACGATTTGATCAAGGGACAGATATTTCTCGGTAGTGATTGCTCTGCCACGGTGATTGTATCGGCTCTCCCTCCGCAGAGCACAATCCTGTCTGCCCCGGCGGCAAAAATGATCTCATCCGGGACAAAGAGGCAGAACGTCCCGATGATCTTCATGCCGTTCGACCGTTCTTCGGCCAGCTGGGTGATACGGATTTCGTAGGACTCCTTAAAATAACCGAGGCTATGGAGAGAGATCGTCACATCGGTGGTACTGATATCGGACAGGGATTTATTTAAGGATGACATTTTTCTATTAATGATATACTGATGGCATCCGGAAATTTTAAGGCTATGCAATCGTTTTTCGCCTGTTACCTGATATTCCAATCGTCCGATACTTTACCGCCAGGAAATGATAAATAGGTCCATATTTCCCGGTATGGCCGGATAATGGCGTCCGCTGTAAGTCTCTTATAAAAAAATAAAAAAAATTAGATTACTTCGTGCAAAAGTAATCATCAGTAAGTTTGTATCGCTTATGGACACCGCAACCAGGGCAATTACACCCCACCATCTTCTCATCTGCGGACTTGTCGGATTTTCCCCGGGCGCAGAATAGCAGGGCTGGTTTTCCTGTCTTCAACAAATTTTCCTTGTATGTCGGGCATGTTCCGCAAAACCTCCCGCAAATATCCAGGTTAGCAACTGATTCATCAACTTTCATGATAACG
>DATKKE010000035.1:0-7733 GCA_035543455.1 Methanoregulaceae archaeon | reverse complement strand
CAGTTCCTCGGCCTGATGCAGAAACCCGACGTCGACAGCATCGAAGGTCTGTCCCCCGCAATTTCAATCGAGCAGAAAACCACGTCGAAAAACCCGAGGAGCACGGTCGGGACCGTCACTGAAATTTACGACTACCTCCGGCTCCTCTTCGCAAGGATCGGGGTCCCGTACTGTCCCGTCCACAATATCAGGATCGAATCGCAGTCTCCGGCAAAAATTGCGGACCGGATCGCCGAAGAGTACCCGGGGATGGTTACCATACTGTCGCCTATCGTCCGGCAGAAGAAAGGCACCTATCTCCAGCTCATAAAAGACCTCAATAAAGAGGGATACGCACGGGTCAGGATCAACAGGGAAATTCACCGGACCGATGAGGAAGTATCCCTCGAACGGTACAAAAAACATGACATCGAGGTAGTTATCGACCGCCTGGATTCCGGTGACCGCTCACGTCTCGCAGAAGCATGCGAGAGCGCCCTGAAGAAATCGGGCGGCCTCGTCATCGCCTCGGACGGGGAGGGTCGGGAGACGACCTATTCGGCTAATATGGCCTGCCCGGTGTGCGGGATCACGTTCGAAGAGCTCCAGCCGAGGATGTTCTCGTTCAACAGCCCGTTCGGGGCCTGCGAAGAATGCAACGGCCTTGGTATCAAAATGGAATTTGATCCAGACCTGATCATCCCGGATAAAAATCTCTCTCTCGCAGACGGTGCAGTTGCAATGTACCGCAATTTCCTCGACGGTTACCGGAGCCAGTACCTCGGTGCGGTCGCGCGGCACTATGGGTTCTCGGTATTTACCCCGATCAAAGACCTCACCGAAGATCAATACAATGCCCTGATGTTCGGATCGACAGACCGCATCCACTTTTCCATGAGCATGAAAAACGGGGATGCCAGCTGGTCGCACCGGGGTGAATGGGAAGGACTGGCCCCGCAGGCTTCCCGTCTCTATAACCAGACACAGTCAGAGTACCGGAAGCGCGAACTCGAAAAATTCATGCGTATCTCCGAATGCCCGAAATGCGGTGGAAAACGATTGAAGGAGAAGGTACTGGCCGTTAAAATCGCCGGACAATCGATCATCGATGTCACGGACCTCCCGGTTACGCGCGGTATCGAATTTTTTGAAAACCTTCGCCTGGACGACAAAGAGCAGGAGATTGCCCGCCAGGTGCTGAAGGAGATCAACGCCCGTCTCGAATTCCTGGAAAAGGTCGGCCTCGGGTACCTGACACTGTCGAGAAGGGCTGGGACGCTCTCCGGTGGCGAAGCCCAGCGGATCAGGTTAGCTACCCAGATCGGGTCGAACCTTGTGGGCGTACTGTATGTCCTCGATGAACCCTCAATCGGGCTCCATCAGAGGGACAACCAGAAGCTCATCGATACCCTCTACCGGCTGCGGGACCTCGGCAATACCCTCATCGTCGTTGAACATGACGAGGATACCATCCGGAGCGCGGATTATGTCGTTGACATGGGTCCGGGGGCAGGGCTGCACGGGGGATATGTCGTTGCCGAGGGAACTCCTGGCCAGATTGAACGCAACACGAAATCCCTGACAGGCCAGTACCTTGCACGTACCATGAAGATCGACGTCCCGGCGCACCGCAGAGAATGTTCCCGTTATGTGAAGATCACCGGGTGCCGGGAGAATAATCTGAAGGATATCGACGTGGGAATTCCAATCGGGGTTTTTACCGTTATTACGGGAGTATCGGGCAGTGGAAAATCCACCCTCATTTACGATACCCTGTACCGGGCGCTCATGAAAAAACTTTATAAATCCAAAGAAACCCCCGGAAAATACCGTTCACTCGCATTCGATGCCGAGATAGATAAGGTCATCGTCATAGACCAAAGCCCGATTGGAAAGACTCCGCGCTCCAACCCGGCCACGTATACCAAGGTATTCGATGAGATAAGGAAGGTATTTGCAGGTACAAAAGAAGCGAAGGCCCGCGGATACATGCCGGGAAGGTTCTCGTTCAACCTGAAAGGAGGCCGGTGCGAAGCCTGTGAAGGGGACGGCCTGATCAAGATCGAGATGAATTTTCTCCCCGATGTCTATGTCGAATGCGAGGAATGCAAGGGGAGCCGCTACAACAGGGAAACCCTTGATGTAAAATACAAGGGAAAATCGATCGCCGATGTCCTTAACATGACCGTGGAAGAGGCGCTCGAGTTATTCGTTCACATCCCCGCGATACGCCAGAAACTGGAAACCCTGACTGCCGTAGGTCTCGATTACATCAAGCTCGGGCAGAGTTCGACGACCCTCTCCGGTGGCGAAGCCCAGAGGATCAAACTCACCCGGGAACTCGCAAAAAAAGGGACCGGCAGGACGATCTATCTCCTTGACGAACCGACAACCGGTTTGCATTTCCATGACGTGAAAAAGCTGATCAGGGTCCTCGACGAGCTCGTATCGAAGGGCAATACCGTCGTTGTCATCGAGCACAACCTCGACATCATAAAATCCGCTGATTATGTCATCGACCTCGGGCCGGACGGGGGCGATGCAGGAGGGGAGGTAGTCGCTACGGGGACACCCGAGGATATAGCAATCAATGAGAGGAGTTATACCGGGCAGTTCCTGAAACGGATGCTTTCGGAAGGTATGTCACCGGAAAGGCCAGCCCCTGCCGTGGAAGCCCATCGGGCCAGCGTGAAGAGACGTGCCGGGAAGGCAGTCCAGCGGATTACATCGGTAAAAGCCTGAAGAATATTATGGGAGTTAACGGTCTCCGGAAGATCAAAAGGATTGCGGACCTGCCCACCACCGGATTTGGGTCATACGGGTTGATCACGCAAAACGTATCATGATCGATCTCTCCGACCTTCCCGGAAATCCCGGTTGTTACCTCTTTTCTGACGCCGGCGGAACAATTATCTATATTGGAAAGGCGAAAAACCTGAAAAAAAGGGTATCGTCGTATTTCCGGAAACGGGACCACGATCCGAAAACACAGTCACTGGTAGAACATATCGACTCGGTGAACTACATCGTGACAACCAACGAGGTCGAAGCCCTGATTCTTGAAAACAGCCTGATCAAGACTCACCAGCCCCGGTACAACATCGATCTCAAGGACGCAAAGCAGTACGCCTATATCGAGCTGACCGACGAGGAATTTCCCTGTATCAGGATTGCCCGCCGGCCGGCATCACGAGGTACCTTCTTCGGGCCATTTGTCTCGGCAGCCGAACGGGATTACGTATATTCGGTCGTAAAAAAGGTTTTCAGGTTGCGTACCTGTAAAAACCTCAAAAGAAGACCCTGCCTGAGGTATCATATCCGGACCTGCACGGCACCCTGCATCGGCGAGGTGAGCAGGGATGAATATGGCGAGCAGATCAGGAAGGCGACGATGGTCCTCAAAGGTAAATCCGGGGAACTTATCGCTCAGTTAAAAGAAGAAATGATGAAATATTCAGAGACCCGGAACTATGAGCTCGCGATGAAGGCAAGGGACCAGATATCGGCTGTTGAACGTCTTGGCGGCCGCCAGGACGTGGCAAGACCAACCGATGCCGAGGAAGATATCCTGAATTACGTCGTCGACGATGGCCGTGTTTATCTCATGGTGTTTCCCGTTCATGGAGGAACGCTTGCAAATAAGAAAGAATTCGTGTTTGATTACCGCGAGGAATTTCTCGAAGAATTCCTTGTCCAGTATTATTCGATGACCGAACCGCCGCCTGAAATTATTCTCCCGGAGACGGTAAGCGTACCGATGGAAGAATTCCTCTCGGAAAAGAAGGGAAAAAAAGTGACGGTGACGGTACCGCAAAGAGGTGCGAAGCGACGCCTGCTCGACCTGGTAAAAGTAAATATCGAGACCGTGTTCTTCGGTGATGAAATCCGGCTCCATGAGCTGAAGGACCATCTCGGTCTCGAAGGCCTCCCAAGGGTAATCGAATGTTTTGACATATCCCACACAACCGGCACATCGGTTGTCGGTTCCATGGTCCGGTTCTGTGACGGCCGCCCCGATAAACAGAATTACCGGCGGTTCAGGATAAAGACCGTGGAAGGAATCGATGATGTATCCGCTATCGGGGAAGTCGTCCGGAGACGGTATGCGAGACTTCTCGAAGAACGCAGCATCCTCCCCGACCTTATCATGGTAGATGGCGGCAAGGGCCAGCTGCACGCAGCCGTGAAGGAGACAAGGGACCTGGGACTGACTATACCAGTCATCGCGCTTGCGAAAAAAGAAGAACAGGTCTATATGCAGGGTCATGCCCACCCGCTCCCGATCGACAGGAAGGAACGGGCTTCTCTTTTTCTCCAGGAAATACGAGACGAAGCACATCGTTTCGCTGTTGCATATCACAGGCTTTTACGAAAGAAGAAATCCATAAAAGGATAAGAAAATCCGTTCAGGAAAGAGAGTACTTCCTTCGGATCCCTGGCTTTGCAAGAACTGGTATTCTTGGATCACGGTACAGGGCAAGGTACCGTATCAGAGAACTGGCATTGAGCGTACCGGCTGGAAGGTACAAATCTGTGAAAATCCCTTTATTCTCCGTTTTCTTTCCTAAAACCCGCAACGTCACCAATAGAAATATTGACTGGTATGAAAAAGTCAGACCGGAAGTCAATAACCCTTCCTTTTTCATGCTCATCCATGAGCAAAAGGGCTCATAGAGCGCTTTGCTGAGACCATGCCTCCGAAATATTTCCGTCACGTGCACAATGTTATTTTAATTCTCATGATTTTAGATTGGTTTACATAATCTGACGTTTTCAGGCTCCGCTCCCAGCCGCTACGACGACCGGTCGGCATAGGGCTGTATCGCGAATGATTAATTCCCAGTGCCCGGATTAACCCTGTCCAATGGTTATCCTCATCGGGAAGGGATTAGGTGGGACCCCTCCTGCGGGATTATTCAGAGAAGATTTAACAATAGAAGGAATTCAACAGAGCTGAATTACACATAAAGTAACATACTCCCGGGATCGGTGAATAACTCTTTTTGTACCTATCAATATCCTTATGTAACCAATGTCCCCATGATCACGAAGGAAAAGGGCCTGATCATCAGTTCCTGGATCATAAACCAATCCGTGCTATACTGATCAATCCCAAAAACCAGACAACCTTGCGATACAATGACCGAATTTAAACTGGCGGCACCCTTCGGACCGCAGGGCTCGCAACCGGAAGCGATTGGAAAGCTTTTAAGAGGTCTCCGCAACGGCATGCATTACCAGACACTTCTCGGTGTTACCGGTTCGGGAAAGACATTTACCATGGCGAATGTTATTGCGGGACTGGGGCGGCCGGCACTGGTCATTGCCCATAACAAGACCCTTGCGGCCCAGCTCTACAATGAATTTAAAGAGTTCTTCCCCGAAAACCGGGTTGAATATTTTGTCTCATATTATGACTATTACCAGCCTGAATCGTACCTCCCGGCAAAAGACCAGTACATCGAAAAAGATTCCCAGATAAACCCGAAGATCGAGCAGCTCCGTCTGTCTGCCACTGCATCGCTTCTGTCAAGACGCGATGTAATCGTCGTGGCATCGGTTTCCTGCATCTATGGGCTTGGCCGCCCGGAGAACTTCCGGAACATGGGATTCGAGCTGAAAGTAAAGGAGCAGGTGACAAGGAAGGAAATCATCGAAAAACTGGTCGCCTGCCAGTTCCAGAGAAACGACCTGGAACTCATGCCGGGCAGGTTCAGGGTAAAGGGGGATACTATTGACCTGATTCCCGGTTATTTCAACAACATTATCCGGGTTGAGCTGTTTGGCGATGAAATTGACAGGATCGTGGAAATTGATAAAAATTCCGGGCATGTAAATGAAAAAATGAATTATTTTTACGTATATCCTGCCAGGCATTACGTAATTCCTGAAGACGACCAGAAACGTGCGATCCGGACGATCCGGGAAGAACTGCAGGAACGACTTCCCGAACTCGGCCTCCTTGAGGCACACCGCCTGGAACAACGGACCAATTACGACCTCGAAATGATCGAGGAGACGGGCAGCTGCAAGGGTATCGAAAATTATTCACGTCACTTTGATTTCCGGATGCCGGGCGAGAAGCCTTATTGTCTTCTCGATTATTTCCCGAAAGACTTTATCCTCTTTATCGATGAAAGTCACCAGACAATTCCCCAGTTGCACGGGATGTACCGCGGCGATCGTTCCCGGAAGAGATCGCTCGTTGACTATGGGTTCCGCCTGCCAAGCGCCTATGATAACCGGCCCCTGATGTTTAAGGAATTTGAGCGGTACATGCACGATGTCGTGTTCGTGTCGGCGACTCCGGGAGCCTATGAGCTTGAAAAATCGGACCAGGTCGTCGAGCAGATCATCAGGCCTACGGGTCTCGTCGACCCGCTCGTGGAGGTCAGGCCGACAACCGGGCAGACAGAGAATGTCATGGGTGAAATCAGGAATACCATCGCTCGGGGGGACAGGGTGCTCCTCACTACCCTGACAAAAAAACTCGCCGAGGAATATACCGAGTACCTGGCCGGAATGGGGATCAGGACCCGGTATCTTCATTCCGAAATTGACACCCTCCAGAGAACAGAGATAATCAGAGAGCTCAGGCTCGGAAAATTCGACGTCCTGGTCGGCATAAACCTGCTCAGGGAAGGCCTCGATATTCCTGAAGTAGGGTTTATCGGGATCCTCGATGCGGATAAGGAAGGCTTCCTCAGGGATGCGAGGAGCCTGATCCAGATCATCGGAAGAGCGGCGAGGAACGTCAATTCACACGTCGTGCTTTATGCGGACACCATCACGGGGTCCATTAGTGAAGCGCTCGGCGAGACAAAGAGGAGACGCGAGATGCAACTCGCATTCAACGAAGAGCACCACATTGTCCCTGCGACCATCATCAAGCCCGTCCGGGAGAAGGAAGTGGATATCAGGGATGTCAGGCATATCCCGAAAACCGAACTTCCTAACCTGGTAATCGAACTCGATGCCCGTATGAGAGATGCAGCGGAAAATCTCGATTTTGAGGAGGCAATACGGCTTCGTGACCAGATGAATGCGATAAGATCGAGGCTCGGCACTGTATAGCAACAGCTGATAGTCCTGGAGAAGTGGACTGCAATTTGTCCCCGAATTTCCTGATCACCAAACCCGGAAAATCAGGAAAAATAAAAAACTTTAAAATTAAAAGAGATCCCTATATATAAAGGGAACCGATTGAGATTGTTAAGCTTTACAATATAACAGATCGTATTTTTGTATTTACGCTCTGTTACCGGATCTGAAATTTATATCTTATTGAATAACCTGACCGGGTGATGTACGGGGGTTGTTTTATTATGACGCGCATAGGAGATTAAAGCTAAAAATGTCTGCTGTGTGACAGACATTTGACATCCCACCGGTTTTTGGATATAACAAAATCTGTTTACCTTGTTAAGCTATTAACTCTTCCTGTTCGATTTTGTACGAAATTGGGCGGATCTTCTCACGGTTTGTTATGAAGTCCCTGAGCTTGGTATGGTGACTTTTCATATCCGTGTACCGCATTTCACGCGCTCTTAACCCGTGATAATGGAAAAAAAGGTTGCAAACGAGGCGTAAATCTGGGAAAGATTTAAATAGGTTACGTGAGAGGATATTTTGAATACATTTATATCGGGGTATTGGAGAGCAAAAGCACTCTGGTTTCCTGATTCAAGGATGTACCTAACAAAACTGAGCTCAGGTGATCATGTGATGAAAATGAATGCAACGAACGCTGCAAT
>DATKKE010000034.1:0-39369 GCA_035543455.1 Methanoregulaceae archaeon | reverse complement strand
GAAATGGTTAGTCCGCACAGACTGATGGTATCAAGAACCGGAAAAATTCCTGCTTTAATCCCGGCAGGCTTTGGGAATAATACGATGGTCTCAGGAGGTGTGAACCTGGAGAACAGCCCTATAAGAGTTGTGTAGACTTCTTCAAGGACGGAGTTTTCCCGTCCCGATCCATATGCCCGGTTGGCTTTTCTGATAATTTCATGGGTCCCCGGATGCATATATGCCGGAACATGGAAAAATCCTGCTGAACCGCAGTGATCCGCGTCAGCATGGGTAACGATAATACGGGAGAGACGCCCGGCAGAACACAGGCCGTATGAATTGAGCATCTCCATAACCCGTTCATGATAAATCCCGTAACCCGTATCAATCATCACCTGCTCCCCGGGCGATGAGAGTACGTATACGCTCCCGCCGCAGGGAGGCTGGAAACAGAAAAGATCGATCTCCTGATCGATCCTTATCTTCTGCACATCAGCGTAAAAACCACTGCCGGAAGTGGAACGGAGAGCGGTCCCCGTTTTCAATATACTCTCGAAAACATCCTTCGGGGACTCCCCGAGACTCATGAGCTCCTGGACAATGTGGTTGATATTACCCATGAGGGGCAGGAGGATCTCGTCGGATGTTTCCCCGGTGAGATCACGGATAGACTGTGCAAAACGGAGATAAAATACCGTGTCATCGAGGTGCTCCCCTGAATTATCATATTCCAGCACCTCGATCCGGTATCGTGACCTGAGTGCACCGAGCAGGCGTTCTGCTACCGAAGGATCTTCGAGATTTACGCTGATTGTCAACCTGTCCGGATGAAGTCCCTTATCGTCAAAATCGATATACGCGATACTTGCCTTGCACGAGGTCGTATAATTGAGGAATTCAAACAAGGCACCGGGTTCGTGTGGCATGGTGACGTATATTTTTAAGAAACTGAGCGGCTTTAACGAGGTCTGCAGGTATCCTATCTCATCGAGATCCCTCATGATCCCGTGATACTCATCATCTCGAGATGTCAGTTCGAAAAAGACGGTAAAAGGATCTATTCTCCGGTCGAATTGTATGCGGTTGATATTCGCATGATGGCGCGCCACTATCTCTGCTGCCTTGTGAAGCGATCCCGGCCTGTCGGGAACTCTCGTAATAAATGAATAGCGGTTCACCACCTGGCACCTGCGAGGAAACAGATTGGATGTGGCGCCCGATATATATTCTGGTCCGGTGTAGAGTTATGTCCACGAGGGAACCCGGTTGTATTTTTCTGGTTTGCAGTGCCGGTTGGAGAATAGTATTTACCCCTAAACGATGAAAAATGAAGGTATCACCCAGGTGAGGAGCAGCGAATGCCGTGACCAGTCTTCAAATTTCAATAGTCGAAGATGATGCAATCTTATGCGATCTTTTGACAATGAGGCTCACCAAAATTGGTTATTCTATAAAGGGCATGTTTGCGTCGGGAGAGGACGCAATCAGAGGTTTTTCAGACCACGTCCCTGATGTCGTGCTGATGGACATCAGCCTCTCCGGAGAAATGGACGGTATTGAAACGGCAGACGTTGTCCAGACCAGGTATGATCTTCCCGTCGTGTACCTGACGGCGAGCACCGATTCAAAAACATTCGAGCGGGCCTTGAAAACCGGAGAGTGTGAATACGTCATCAAGCCGTTTACCGACAACGACCTGTTCATCGCGATCGAACTCGCCTATCATAAGCATCGGTTGAACACGAAACTCCGGAACAAGGGAAAATGTCTCGAGAGGGTCATCGGGGACTTCGGGGATGCTGTAATATCTACCGATGAAATGGGGATTATAACGATGATGAATCCCGCTGCGATGGATCTCACGGGTTGTCGTACGGCACGCAGCCTGAAGATCCCCCTCAATGAGGTGATCAGGCTGGCAGATGAAAACGGACGATCCATTGAAGACCCGTTCCAAAGGACAAAAACCGAGATGGAGGCCCTGGACATCCCCCCCGGGGTATCACTTACCGCTGCCGACGGCAAACAGGTTGCGGTCAGGGGAAGTGTTTCACCGATCAGGGATGAAGGGGGAGTTTTCAGGGGGGTCATTCTTACGCTTGCGCCGAGGGCCCGCACGAAGGTCCTCCGTTCGACCTGATCACCATCCGGGTTCAATCCCGGAAAACCTTTCACAGGAAATATTTCAGCGTTCGAGGCCTTCATCAGCTATCCGGCGTCCTTTGTTATTATTCCAAACCTGCCGAAGACGGGTTACCGTTCTCACCGGCGCGGTATTCCGAAGATTGATCGCGTATCTGGAAAAAGAGGCTGTTTTCCCGTCCTTTATTATTCAGATCCCGTACCCGTTGAACCGGCATATCCACGGTGCGCCATATCGGGAGGATGTAACGGCACATTATGGGAATTTGAAGCCTGGCTACGGAGCAGGAAATTCCTATATTTTTATTACCGGGAAAGCAACGAAAATACTCCCGGTATAGCCCCGCGATGAAACCCGGGCTTTCCGGTCATTCATTCCTGGGCGAGTTCCTCATGTTCCATGAGAAGCGAGCCGTAAATAAGTTTTTCAAGGACCTGGGCCACGTATTTGATCTTCTGGGCACGCTCGAGGTCCTCGTACCGGTGAATATCGGCATATATCTGGAGTCTGATCAGTGCGAAACGAAAGCGGTCGAGTGTCTCTTCGTCGAAGGCAATTGCCTCACGGTACAGCGTCTCGATCATATCGGGGAATGCATGGATATCCTCTATGCAGATGACAACATTATCGTAGATGGAGAGAGGCTGTTCCCTGCCGGTAAGGATCCGAAGGAATGTCATCTAATGCTCGACCACCCGTATGAGTTCTTCCATGACATTGTCCACGCTCTGCCATGTCGCATTCTTTTCCCGGTGGATAATAAACGGAGTCCCTGCGTCCCCCGCTTTCCGCATTTCCGGGTCAATAGGAATGGAACCAAGGAAAGGGACATTCATTTCATCTGCAATTTTCTTTCCCCCTCCCTTCCCGAAGAGGTCGATCTCCTCTCCGCAGTGCGGGCAGGTTAACCCGCTCATATTTTCAACGACTCCCAGGACATTCAGGCCAAGTTTCCTTACAAACTGGATTGCTTTTTTCGAGTCCATGGTTGAGACGTCCTGTGGTGTCGTCACGATCACCGCTCCCCTTACATTGGGGGCCAGTTGCGCGATCGAGAGTGCCTCGTCCCCGGTCCCCGGCGGCAGGTCCACAACAAGGTAATCGAGGGTGCCCCAGTCCACCTCTTCGAGGAACTGTTGGATCGCACTCATCTTCATGGGTCCGCGCCAGATGACAGGGGTGCTCGTATCGGGCAGAAGAAATGCCATGGAAATTACGGAGAGATTCCCGGTTATCCTGACGGGTTCGATCATGTTTCCGAGCGATGTCAGCCGGTGTTCTTCGATACCGAGCATTTTGGGGATATTAGGCCCGTGGATATCAAGATCGAGGAGCCCGACCTTGTACCCGTGATTTGACAGGGCGAACGCCAGGTTCACCGATACCGTAGACTTGCCGACTCCTCCTTTTCCGGAGAGGACGAGAACGACATGTTTTACATCGATGGTTGCTTTCTGCTGGCATTCCCGCAACTTCCCTTTATCGGCACTGTTACAGGTCTTGCAGTCACCTTTGCAGATTGCCGATTCTTCTTTCTCTCGTGTGCTCATGATCTATCCTGGTGAGTTCCTGATTTTGCTCCAAAGCATATGGAGATGTAATTATTTATAAATACGGATCTGGCGAAACCCGGTAATACGGATTCATTCTAAAAAATAACGTCGATTCGAAACCTGTTATTTCCTTTGGAGGGCCTCGTCAAGGGTTCTGTTGCAGAGTTCGTCCGCCCTTTGTATTCCCTGGTGATCCCTCGGGACCGCGGTATAGGTAACCGACCGAAAAGAAGGTTCAAGGAGTTTTACGTTCCTGTAAAGCTCCCGGAGATGTGGTTGTTTTACAGCATAAACCCCGGATAATTGCCTGATTACCAGTTCGCTGTCAGAAAAAAGCTCGATCTGACCGTGCGTGAAGTCTTTCAGCCACCGGAGTGCATTAATCACTGCATGGTACTCGGCGATATTATTCGTTGCCGTTCCAATGAATCCGCTTTCTTCGTACAGGAGATCTCCTTCCGAATATACGACGAATGCATAAGCCGAGGGCCCCGGGTTTCCCCGCGATGCGCCGTCAGTAAAACACCGGACAGGTCCCGATCCGGAATACTCCCCCTTGTCTATCGTGTCGTTACACCCCTGCCAGACGAATAACCGAGCTATGCCGGCTAGTCTGTGTTAATCATATCGGTTGATCGAATGAAAAAAACTGTGTACCACTATTCAATTATAGGGTATTCACCCATAGTTCTGGTACCGCACTATGGGATTTTCGGGAATGAGACTATCATGGAGACAATCGTGGTCAGCCTGGACTTTTTGGAATTTCCTGAAGAATATACCTGTCTGGGAGGAAATAAATCTCCAGCTTTACATTTAAAGGGACTTGATGCAGAATCGGTGGCCATCTGGGTAACCAATCCCTTTATCCGTTCGTGCTGCTCATTCACACCCTGGCTGATCTGGAATCTGCCGCCGCTTCTGACAATTCCCGGGGGGATACCACCGGGTGCAGATGTCAGCATTCCTGTCTCCTGCAGGCAGGGGATAAATGGTTATAATACCGTGGGGTACACAGGCCCGTGCCCCCCTCCGGGTGAAACACACCGGTACCAGTTCAGGGTATATGGACTTGATGCGATCCTGGCCCTTGAAGGTGGTGCATCCCGTTCCGCCCTGGTAGAGGCGATGAAGGGGCATGTAACCCAGTTCGGTGAAACCGTCGGCATATGTTCGCGTTAAGCTGGTAATCAGGTTATTTTGGGCTATAGATGCCGGGGCTGCCTTCTATCACATCCGTTTCTGTACCTTTCGAATACTTTCATAAATGTGAAGCACGATCCCCCTGTATGAAAGAACTGAAGGTCAGTCTCCCGGTGACCATGTTTCCTCCCGGTTATACCTGCGATGGTGAAGATATATCCCCGCCTGTCATGGTGAACGGTGTCGATAACACGGTTTCTAAATCATTGGCGCTCATCGTTGATGACCCGGATGCTCCCGGCGGAAAGGGTTTTGTTCACTGGCTGATGTGGGACGTGGAGCTCGTCTCCATTATCCCTGAGAAAATTCCCAAAGAGCCGGTCATTACGTTTCCCGTCAGCGCTGTCCAGGGAACGAACAGTTTCCGGAAGATCGGGTACTCAGGTCCATGCCCGCCCCGGGGGCAGGAACATCGTTATTTCTTTAAACTATACGGTCTGGATACCATGCTCAACCTGGCCCCGGGTTCGGGAAAGGAGAAGCTTGTGCAGGCGATGCAGGGACACGTGGTGCAATACGGCGAAGCAATGGCCCGCTATGGCCATTAAATAATGACAGGTGCTTCCCCGAAATTTCCCGGCTGGACGTCAGTCCAAAGGCCCCGCATCGGGATGGTGTTCCACCCAGGTAAAATCCTGTAACCGGTTTTCACCTCGCCTGTATCCTGTTTTTCGATGCCGGCAACCATGCTGACGTACCGATAGTTTTCCTTTGGTAATTTGGTAAAACGGATCATCTTATACCAGAACCTGACCTACTTAGTGACATGGAGAAACGGGACGTGGCAATGGTGGTAATCGGGATCGCCATCGTCATGGTGCTTGCACTGGTTGTAAAACCCTTAGTAACCGGAAAACCTGTAGATCTCAGTGTCCCCTTACCCTCTCTTCCTGGCCAGGCGACCCCGGCACCGACTCCTTCACCGGTCAGGTCCACTCCGGTTACACCTGTTCCAACCGTCACCATGATAACCCCTTCCCCGACAAAAACACCAACGCCCGTACCATCGTGGAGCGGCCAGTCCAAAAGCCTTGGCTTTGTCGATCCGGCAAAATATAATGCATCGGCAGGCGGCCAGCTGTCGGACATCCACGGGACCGTCCTGAATGACACCCAGCCGGCTATCGATGAAATGGTAACGTATGCCACGATCAAAGGTCAATACCCGGGGACTACCGATACACTCCGTATACCGTTCCCATACTGGCAGCTCGTATACACGGTCAGCCCCTGGGAGGAAACATTCCAGGCTACCGGTTCTCAAAAGGAGGCAGGCGTGGCAGATTCGTTTGGGACGGAAGTGTTCCCATCGTTCTCAATCACCGTAAAGGACGCCGATCAGCCGAACAGGACGGTAAGGACCATCATTCCTGCCGGCGGGCTCGATGCAAAACTATGGGAAAAGGGTACCGGGTATGACCCAAGGCCATGGAAAGAGGAGTTCTATGAGGGATCGAAGGACGTGAACTATTATTTTGTCATCAGTTCCCACATGATCCATTCTTACCAGATCGATATCCTCGTCCCAAAACGTTATGTGGGAAAATATTGAGATCCGATCAATGAATTTTTCAATCTAATCCTTTATTACTCCCCGATACATGATTAGGTGAACATTCCTTTGGGATTTTCATACGGGTAGATGATTCCAAAAAAGAGGGACTATTATTTATTGTTGATGGTGCCGGCAGGGAGGTGCGGTTTCTCTACTCGATATCGAGTTTACGTTTTCCCAGGGACTCGAGATACATGATCTCTTTTCCTACTTCGATCTGTGAGACCTTGTCTTCGGGAGCGGCAATTTCTATTGTCTGGAAGTCTTTCATGTCCATCATCTGGATATGGTTCCCTGTGATAGCGATGACCTGACCGCTCTTTCGCTCTACAACCGGCACATACACCTTGGCAGATACGGGCTGGACAATGGATCTCTTGACACCGTCAAAAAGACCGACGGCGTCGATCCGTGATTTTGCAGCGCCGTGTTTGCCGGGTTTTGATATTGATATCCCAAGAATCCTGCAGGGCTCATCATCGATTACCATATACCGGCCTTCCTTTAATTTCCCAATTTCGGTCTGTTCCTTCATTGTTCAACAACTCTTTAAAACGCAGTGATAATTTATCTTTATTACATTACATAAATACAGCGTAAGAAAATACCGGTGCCGGTATGGAATTCCTTAAATCCTGTGATCAAATGGCAGCTGATGTGGCCGACGCTATCCGTGACCTGATCGGAACGAAAGAAGGAGATACAATGATCAGGTTGGGTGCCGATGGAACCCCGACGAAACTGATCGACCAGGTGGCCGAGGACTGTATCGTCCGGTATCTGGAAGATCATCCGTTATGCAGGACCCTGATCAGCGAAGAACTGGGAAAGCGTGAGTTCCCTGGAGAAAAAGGCACTATTTTTCTTGACCCTGTCGACGGGACGTATAATGCGGTGAACGGGATCCCGTTTTATGCCCTGTCCATTGCATTTGCTGAAGGTGGTCGTGTGGAAAAGGCATATGTCCGCGACCTGGCAAATGGGGAAACATTCTCGGCAATTCGTGGGAAGGGAGCATATCTTTCGGGAAAACCTGTCAGGGTTTCTGGTACAGGCAATCTTGATGAATGCGCCATGAGCATTTACGGGAGGAAATTTGACCCGAAAAGGGTAATGCAGATCGGTCAGAAGATCAGGCGGTGGAGGCTGCTCGGGGCTTCCGCCCTGGAACTCAGCTATATCGGAGCCGGGAGGATAGACGGGTTTATTGATCTCCGCGGGACGCTCCGGGTAACTGATGCGGCTGCAGGGATGCTCATCTGCACCGAGGCGGGAGGAAAAGTGTCAGACCTGAACGGTCGCAGTATTCATTTTCCTGACGAAGTCACAATCGGACGATGCATGGTGGCTACAAATGGCGTCATCCATCACAAAGTCATAGAATACCTCAGGTGACCGATGAAGATCATTCTTGTCTCGAGGATCGATGAAAAAGGGGCCCTGCAGTACACGAAAGATCTGGCAGGGACTCTCGCAAGCTGGGGTCACGAAGTCTGTTTCGACATAAGCACTGCACAGGCACTCGGATGTGAAGGTAGTACATTTCCTGGGTCCGGTGCAGGGATTGCAGTTATTGTCGGGGGCGACGGTTCAATTCTCTATGCGGTCCAGAAGATGGAACGGCAGATACCGGTCCTCGGCATCAACTGGGGGGAGGTCGGATTCCTCGCCGATATAGAGCCTTCCGAAGCAGAAAAATTTCTTATGCGCCTGGATGAGGACTTCCCGGTAGAACGGAGAATGCGGATATCGCTTTTAAAAGAGGGTAATTTTATCGGGAATGCACTGAATGAGGCTCTTATTGTGACCAGCAGGCCGGCAAAGATGCTTCGGTTTGAAGTCATCATAGATGGCGTTCCTGCTGAACGGTTCAGGGCGGACGGGCTGCTTATCAGCACCCCGACGGGTTCCACGGCATACGCGATGAGTGCAGGAGGACCGATTGTCGATCCGAGGATAGAAGGAGTGGTGCTCGTCCCCCTTGCCCCCTATCTCATGTCCTCAAGACCGCATGTGATCAGTACGGACCGGACCCTTGAGATCAGGCTCGAAAGCTCGAAACCGTCTAAGCTGGTGATCGATGGCCAGCTTACGTTTGAATTTGAAGATGCCGGATCGTATATCGTAAAAAAAGCCAGTGAACCGGCGATCTTCGTCGATGCAAAGAAAAATTTTTTTGAAAAAGTCGACAGGAAATTACGGCGCTGAAACCGTTCTCGCGTACATGTTCTGCGTATTCAGGCATGAATCATTTTATATCAGGTTCAGTGCGATTTAAAATCAGAGTATCATTGTTTTTCCGGATTCCCGGATGACGTTGAGTAGTATGGATATTTATAAATAGTAATGGAAGTACCCTTCTCTCTATCCTTCAACTGATCATTGATCGGCAATGTACCGTACGGGGGAGGTATTTTATCTGAATTAAAATGACTCCGGTCAGCTTGACAGAGGAGTGTGGTATACTTCCTATTTAAGTAACGATCGCGGGGCAACAACAGCCCCGGAACAAATATTCCGGTCACACGGGCCGATCCCGATATCTGGTTCTGACCGGGATTGAACACACATCGTAAAAAAGGAATTCCCAGCCGGGAGACAATGAGGTTAAGAGATGGTACAACTGCAGAAGGTTCGGGAAACAGGAGAAGAAACCAGTGAGAAAGGACAACCGATAAGAACATTCGCGTCGGACGACCCGATGCAGTACTCCGAAATCATTGAATGGATTGAAGGGCGACGGGAATCGTTCGTAGGATCATCCTACTATTATATCCGGGAAGACCGGGAACGGCCGGTCATCTGTCGCATGAAAATTACCGGCGGGTATCTCTATTCAATTGATGTGATCGACCATGACGAACATGGGATTACCGATGACGAAATCGCACATGCGATCAGGTTTTCCGGGGATGAACCTGATATTCCCGGGCATTATCATATCGACGGCCATATCGGACGAAAATTACACATGCTTCCGGATGCTTAAATATTAAAACAACACTGGAAAAGATCGAATCCAGGATCTGCCAGCTGGGATCCGGTTATCCTGAATTCCAATCCCGGGATCGTTTCCGGGGCATCATGTTTTTCACGGCGTGAGAACCATAATCCTTCGCGTAAGACTCTTATGGACACGCTGTTCGTGAAATTCAGCGAGGGTCATGATTTCTGACGCAATATCCCTGATATCCAGGTGAGTGACGATTACCGCGCGACGCCCTGGCTTCAGAATACGTCGTATCTCTTCAAGTGCCTGGGAATAAAGTAGTTCAATCCCCGGTGCCATGATTGCAACAGACTGGCCATAAGGAAGATCGGTGACTACGGAATCAACCGTGCCGGATTTCACCGGTAGATCGCATGCATCGGCACGGATGCACCCGGCATCCGGTACATTGGTATGCGTTCCCTGCACCATCACCATGTCCATATCGCCTCCTGCTGCGACTGCTCCGATGCATGCAGCCTCGAGTAGAATACCTCCCGTCCCGCAAAAAGGATCGAACAACCACTCCCCTCGTTCAACAAGAGAAATATTGACGAGCGCGCGCGCAAGCCTCGGCATCATTACCCCGGGATGAAAAAATGATCTTCGGCCGGGTTTTCTTTGTTCATAGGCGCTGCGGTCCGGGTTGATGAGGACTCTGCCGAGATAGCACCGGTCTCCCGAACAAACCGCCCTGTATACAACTTCCGGCTGTGACAGACTGACGTTACCCGAGATCAGTTTTCCCATCATATGCTCAAGAATCGTGCTCGGTTCTTTCATCCGGGTTCCATCAATCCTGCTGACACGGGCGGCGTACGGCGCATCGGTGCCGATGGCAAGGTCTTTTAACAGGCCCTTCAGGGAATAAATGTCGGCATCGCACACCCCGAGGTATTCCATCACTGCATGGGTCATGGCCAGCCTTCCGGGTACCGCATCCGGATAGCAATCGGCGACGGCGACCTGCTTGTCTCTGTCTGTAACCTTCCCGACGCAGGCAAGTTCAGAGAACGGCAGGGTCGGATGCTCCCCGGATAAAAGAAAGAGCAGCCTCATTCCCAGATATGTCATTGTTACGGGGTGAAATAGGTACGGTATCCGGTAGAGACCGGCGAAACCATGGTACAGGGTTTGACGGCAGGTATTCCAAAAAAGGTGCAAAAGGATTGGATTTCTTCATTACCTTGTCAAACTTCTGTTTTGCTCCATGGGCAGGACTTTACGCGGGCTGCCAAAAACACAAAGCAGATAAAGAATCCCCCTGTTACGTTACACGTACTATCTACCGTGGTATGGGGTTGTTAAGGCATGGAACGCGCTGACGGGAAGACGAAACTATCGGGTCGTGTAAAAAAATCGTGGCCTTTTCTCCTGCGACCTGGAATAATCCTGCCATGACGGCAGTACAAACGGCACCGGATGATCAGGAGGATAACAGGAATTTTCCTCTTCGTAACAACTCCGGCACGTATCGGGGCCGGACGATTCTCCTCATGGACGATGAAGAGAGCATCCTCGAGTCGTTCGGGCGACTCCTCACGATGAAGGGGTATACGGTTCTGGCTGCCCGGAACGGTAACGAGGCCCTTACAATGTACAGGGCTGCAAAAGATGCCGGGAATCGCATTGATGTCGTGATCCTCGATCTCACGATTCCCGGTGGCATGGGAGGAATTGAGACGATTGGGGAGCTCAGGAAGATCGACCCAAACGTCCGCGCCCTTGTTTCGAGCGGGCTCTCCAGGGAGATGACGATGGAATACAGCCGGTACGGTTTTGCCGGTATCATACCCAAACCATACCAATGGACGGATCTGCTTTATGTAATAGAGAATGTATTAATGCAGAAATAACGGGAAACCGATTCCAGTTTTTGACATCCTGAAATTAATCAATTCCGGTATCTTCTCAATCCCTCTACAATTTTTTTGTATTCAGACGCTCCAGAGGCTCTGTCCCGCCGCTTTAGTGTCCCCGGTAGGGATGTTGAGAGATCTAAACAATTATCTTCTTGCTTCATTGCCAATGTAACTTTTTTCAGAGACTATTCTGACAGGGGAGGGGCAGGGAGGGTGAAACATCCTCCTGTCAAATGTTTTTAATATGATATCCGAGAGGGGCCCCAAAACGCAGGCTAAAAATTCGGAAAATCGTCCAGTTATTGGCAAAGATTTAGGGGTAGGAGTGGGACCTTACCCTTTATTTTTTCCCCGTAAACCTGAAAAGATCCCTTTCTTTGTGCTCTGGTGGCGTTTTCCTTCGAGTTCCAGGATTTGCTGGTAGAGGTTTTGTTGTTCAGGGGAGACCTGCTTTGGAACAACCACTTTCAGCCGAATAAGGAGGTCACCCGGTTTTCCCCGTCGTTTGACGCCTTCTCCCGGAATTTTTAGCGCGGTATTGTGCTGCACCCCTGCAGGGATAGATAGTTCAACCTGACGGTGGTCGATGGTTTCAACTTCTTCAACCGATCCGAGTACCGCCTGTGCCGGTGTGATTTCGAGGTTCGTCTCGAGGTTATCTCCCGATCGGATGAATCGTTTGTGAGGACGGACATGTACTTCAATGAACAGGTCTCCGCTGGGGGCACCGGAATCTCCCGCTTCGCCATACCCTTCCATGCGGAGTCTCATACCGCTCTCTATCCCGGCCGGAATATGAACGGAAAGTGTCCTCTTTACCCTTGTAGTACCGCTGCCCCTGCATTCGGGACATCTCTTCTCAGGGATTTTTCCCCGTCCCATGCATTCGTTACAGGTGCTCATCCTCACAAACTGGCCAAAAATCGTCTGGCTGACCTGCTGGAGCTGGCCAGTTCCGTTACACCGGGGACAGGTTTTTTGTTTTTTTGTCTCGCTACCTGTGCCGTTACAGGCAGTACATGGCTCACTGTGCATCACCTGTATCTCTTTGTCGGATCCTGCCACCGCCTCTTCGAGGGTGATCTCCATCCTCATGAGGATGTCATTTCCGGCCTGGGGCCCCCGGGGTCCGCGGCCCCCGCCTCCGTACGAGCCGCCGAAAAAATCGAAAATATCTCCGAATCCTGAAAAATCAGCAGAGAAACCGCCGCCATGGAACCCGCCCGGGCCGGAATACTGGCCCTTGGAGGCATTAGTGAAGGTGTCGTGGCCGAGCTGGTCATACTGCTGACGTTTCTGTGAATCCGACAGGATACTATAGGCCTCGTTTATCTCTTTGAACTTCTCTTCTGCACCGGGTTCTTTACAGACATCAGGATGGTATTTCCTTGCAAGGTTACGGTAGGCTTTTTTAACCTCCTTATCGTCTGCGGTCCTTGGAATCCCCAGGATGTCGTAATAGTCGCCCGAAGCCATATCGATCTTCACTCTTCTTTCATCTTGAAATCTGCATCGACCACGTCTTCATCGGGCTTTTTTTCAGGTTCGCCCTGGTTATCGCCCGCTCCCTGGGACTGTGCCTGCTGGTCTGCCTGCATCTTCTGGTACAGTTTCGTTGTAATCCCATATACCGTTTCAGTCAGATCGTCCATCGATTTCTTTATTTCATCGGATGAATCCGATTCAAGGGCCTTCCTGACCGAAACAATACCTTCTTCGACCTTTTGCTTATCAGCTGCATCGATCTTGTCACCGCTCTCCTTCAACATTTTTTCGGCAGTGAAGACGGCGGTATCGGCGGTATTCCTGATCTCGATCTCTTCTTTCTTCTTTTTATCCTCTTCCTCAAATTTCTTCGAGTCGTTCACCATGCGGTTGATCTCGTCTTCAGAGAGTTTACGGTCGCCTTTGATCGTGATCGCCTGCTGGTTTCCTGTCCCGAGGTCCTTTGCAGAGACATGGATAATCCCGTTCGCATCGATATCGAAGGTCACCTCGATCTGGGGAATACCGCGTGGGGCAGGTGGTATGCCGGTCAGCTGGAACCGGCCGAGGGTGAAGTTGTCCTTTGCAAGTGCTCTCTCTCCCTGGACTACGTGGATCTCGACGCTGGTCTGGCCGTCAGCGGCCGTTGAGAAGATCTGGCTCTTTCTCGTGGGAATGGTCGTGTTCCTCTCAATAAGCTTGGTTGCGATACCGCCGAGGGTCTCGATGCCGAGGGTGAGCGGGGTAACGTCGAGGAGGACGATGTCCTTTGTTTCCCCGGTGAGGACTGCACCCTGGATCGCTGCACCCAGCGCCACGCATTCGTCGGGGTTGATCCCCTTGTCCGGCTCTTTCTCGAGGATCTTTTTTACGGTTTCCTGAACAAGGGGCACCCTTGTCGAACCACCCACCAGGAGTACGTGATCAATATCCCGGGGAGTAAGTTTCGCATCCGACAGGGCCTGCTTTACCGGTCCTACCGTCGATTCAACGAGGTCCCCGATCAACTGTTCAAGTTTTGCCCTGGTCAGGTCGATATCCAGGAATTTCGGCCCTGTCTCCCCGGTTGTGATGTAGGGGAGGTTAATGTTGGTTTTCTGTTTCTGGGACAGCTCGATCTTTGCGTTTTCACTGGCGTCCCGAAGCCTCTGCATCGCGATCGGGTCTTTTGAGAGGTCGACACCCTCTTTCTTCCTGAACTCCTCGATAAGGTAGTCGGAGATGCGCTTGTCGAAATCATCGCCGCCAAGGTGGTTGTTCCCGGCGGTGGACTTCACCTCGAATACACCGTCACCGAGAGTCAGGATCGAGACGTCAAAGGTGCCTCCCCCAAGGTCATACACGAGAACGGTTGCATCCTGTTCCTTGTCGATACCATAAGCAAGAGCGCTGGCGGTCGGTTCGTTTATGATCCTCATGACTTCGAGGCCGGCAATTTTTCCCGCGTCCTTCGTCGCCGTTCTCTGTGCATCATTGAAATAAGCCGGGACGGTAATTACGGCCTTGCTTATTTTCTCTCCAAGATATGCCTCTGCATCGACCTTCAGTTTCTGAAGGATCATCGCAGATATTTCCTGGGGCGAGAAGGTCTTGTCATCGATTTTTATCTTCTCGCCGGTACCCATCTTCCGCTTGATGGACTGGATCGTCCGCAGGGGATTCGTGACCGCCTGGCGCTTTGCAAGGCTCCCTACTATTCTCTCGCCATCCTTGGTAAACGCAACGACGGAGGGGGTGGTCCTGCCTCCCTCAGCGTTCGGGATGACCACTGCTTTCCCTGCCTCCATTATCGCCATACAGGAAAATGTGGTCCCGAGATCAATGCCTAAAATTTTTTCATGTGCCATGATTATTTACTCTCCCGTCCTTTCGCGACGGCAACTTTTGCGCATCTGATTATTCTGTCATGCATACGGTAACCTTTACACAATTCTTCGACGACAGTCCCGTCTTCTTTATCGGATGGAATACAGACAACTGCTTCATGTTCCGCAGGGTTGAATTTTATTCCGACCGAATCGATGGGGGTGATGCCGTGACTTGCAATGATCGTCCTGAAAAGTTTGTTGATCTGTTCGAGTCCTTCCCGGGCTGCAGAAGGATCCGATGCAAGCGCCCTGTCGAAATTATCAATAACATCGATAAGGTCGACCGCAAACTTTTCAATGGCATACCTGACGTTTGTGCTCAGGTCTCTATCAGTTCTCTTCCGGTAATTTTCGAAATCTGCAGCGAGTCTCAGATACTTTTCATTCATGTCCGCAAGTTGCTGCTTCAACAGTTCAGGATCAGGTGTTCCTTCTGCCGGAGCAGCTCCGGATTCGTCAGTACCTCCTTCGGATCCTGACCCGTTATTGCCCTGATTTTCTATTATCTGCGTTTCTTTTACCTCTTCATGCATGTCAGACATACGATGGTCTATTATTTATAGCATTGTGGTTCTATATAAATCTATCCTATAAACCAAACGTCAATTTCTGCTTTATTTTTAAAATCGTTTAGAATCTGATGGTGAATTTAATATTTGAGTCTTTTTCTTCAGAATAGATAAAAAGAAAGCATCAGTTCCGACGGTTTCCTATCGAATACCCACCCCTTTTTGGAATTCTACGGAGGATTGATAGAATTTTCACATGCAGGGATCTGAATCAGGCAGGCATCAGGTGCACTATCCGTTCAACATGCTCATATCGTTATGGAGACGTATACTTCAACATGAAGTGGGCGTTGTTATCGGTATGGGACAAGCACGGCATTGTGGATCTCGGAAGGACACTTGTTTCCCTTAAGTTCAGCCTGATGAGTTCCGGGGGGACCGGCAGGGTCCTTTCGGAAGCCGGTATTCCTTTTCTGGAAGTCTCGTCTTATACCGGGTTTCCCGAAATGATGGACGGGCGGGTAAAGACACTCCATCCCCGGATCCACGGAGGACTTCTGGGCCGTCGGGGCATCGACGACCAGGTGATGGCGGAGCACGGGATTCGCCCTGTCGACCTTCTCGTTACCAATCTCTACCCATTTGAGGAAATGGCCGGGAAAGGACTTGAACTCGACAAACTGATAGAATATATCGATATCGGCGGCCCGGCACTCATCAGGGCCGCAGCAAAAAACTACCGGTATGTTACGGTAGTAACGGATCCTGAAGATTACCCGGTGGTTGTCGGGGCCCTCTCCTCCGGAGGAATTTCCGAATCCCTGAAATTCCGCTTTGCACAAAAGGCCTTTGCTAAAACTGCCGCGTATGATGCCTCGATAAGCAATTATCTCAATGCGGTGGATAAGGAATTCCCTGATATTTTCACGTTCCAGTTCAGGAACGGGAGACCCCTCAGGTACGGTGAAAATCCCCACCAGAAAGCCTGTATCTATGGAGATGCAGGAATTGCAGGCATAAAACCGGTCCAGGGAAAACAGATGTCGTACAATAATTATCTTGACCTGGACGCTGCATCAGGCCTTTTATCAGAGTTCGAAGAACCGTGTGCAGTGATAGTGAAACATAACAATCCGTGCGGAGTCGCTGTCGGCAGGGATACCAGGCAGGCATATCTCAGGGCACGTGATGCCGATCCAATCTCTGCATACGGTTCGGTTGTCGCCGTCAACCGCGAACTGGATGCAATGATGGCGAAGGAAATTAACTCGACATTCGTGGAAGTAATAGCTGCCCCGGCTTTTTCTCCGGACGCAGCAGGGATCATGAAATCAAAGGATACCATGCGTGTCCTGGTCCTTCCGCCAGGAGTCGGGGGCGACCAGCTGAGGACAATCGATGGCGGTCTGCTCGTTCAACGGACTCCTGCCTACCAGGAACACTGGGAAACGGTAACGGACCGTGATCCTTCAGCTGCCGAACTCCAGGCATTACGGCTCGCATGGAAGGTCTGCAAGCATACCCGAAGTAATACGATCATCTTTGCCGATGCGGAAAAGACGATTGGGATCGGTGCTGGCCAGATGAGCAGGGTCGATGCGGCAAAAATTGCCATTGAAAAGTCCCTGTCATCGCTGAAGGGATCGGGGGTTGCTTCTGATGCCTTTTTACCATTCCCCGATACTCTCGAGGTCGCCCATAAAGCCGGGGCAACAGCGCTCGTCCAGCCGGGAGGATCGATCAGGGATAAAGAGGTGATTGATGCGGCAAATAATCTGAATATTGCCATGATATTCACGGGAATTCGGTATTTCAGGCATTAAACCGGGTAATTTTTAGACAAATTCAACAATATATTTAAATAAGGCCCCATATAAAAGTTACATAAAATTGGTGAATGTATGGAATACGGAAAATTAGTTGGAGATTCTTTTGAGTATGCAAAAGAAGGGCTTGTCGGCCACTGGGCCAAATGGATCCTTTTGATAGTCCTATCGGTGTTACCTGTTATACCCTTGATGCTTGGTGTGATACTGGGAATTGTAGCACTCATGGGTTCACTGGGAATGTTTGCGGCCGTTATGATTGTTGCGATTATCCTTGCGATAATCCTCGCATTCCCGTTACTTGGATATCTCGTATTGATTTACAAAGGAGAGAAACCTGCACCTGAAGTTACGAATTGGGGGGCGTTGTTCTCAAACGGGATGAAACTTTTCATCGTCCACCTGATATACGCTATTCCGGTTTTGATCATAGCTGCAGTCGTCCTCGGTAGTACTATCTTCACGGTTATTCTTTCTGCATCGCAGATGGTAACAAACCCCCAATCCATGATGGGACTCGTAGGTGCACTAATCTTCGGATTTATCATTCTTATCATCGTGGCATTCATTATCTGGATCATTGAGGCCATGGCGGTTATCCGGTTCGCCAGGACAAACAGTATTGGGGAAGCATTTAATTTCGGGGAAATCTTCGCCCGTATCAGTAAAATCGGGGTAGGTTCGTATATTCTGGCCCTCATCATCATGGCCGTTATCATCGGAATCATTGTTGTCATTCTCGAGATGATACCGATTATCGGGGCGATCATATTACTCATTGTTAGTCCTGTCCTTGCCCTGTTCCAGGCACGCTATCTCTGCCTCCTGTATGACAGCCCGGCGGAAGAGGTCAAACTCCCGGCGTCATAACTTTTTTCTCATGTCCGGGGAAAGAATCGGATAAATCATACCTTATACTATAAATAGCGAAAAGTCGATGATTTATTGTGGTGGAATAATCCATGACAGATCGTTTTATTCACTGAAAACCTGCGCTTTTTTGATACTACGCTACGGGACGGGGAACAAACGCCCGGTGTCTCGCTCGAACCGGAAGAAAAACTCGAAATCGCTGTGAAGCTCTCAGCGATAGGTGTCAATGTTATCGAGGCGGGATCCGCTGCCGCTTCGGCAGGCGAACGTGAGGCGATACGGCTTATAGCAGATGCCGGACTTCGGGCAGAGTGCTGTACCTATGTCAGGGCGCTGCAGGAAGACATTGATATGGCCGCCGATTGCGGGGCCGATTCAGTCCATCTCGTAGTGCCGGTAAGTGACCTTCATATCACGAAAAAACTCCGGAAGACTCGTGATGAGGTCATGGAAATGGCATTCCGGGCTGTCGGATATGCCAAGGAACGGGGTCTCCTCGTAGAGCTGTCCGGAGAAGACGCATCACGGGCCGATCAGGAATTTCTTCTCGGGATTTACCGGGGCGGGGTAGAACGCGGAGCGGACCGGTTGTGTTTCTGCGATACGGTAGGACTCCTGACCCCCGAAAAGACATCGGAAATCATTCCGCCTCTCTGTATTGCTCCGCTTTCGATCCATTGTCATAATGACCTTGGATTCGCGATCACGAACACCTTCGCCGCACTGAAGGCTGGCGCGACCTGTGCGCACGTGACAGTGAACGGCCTTGGCGAAAGGGCAGGAAATACTCCGCTCGAGGAGGTTGTACTGGCCCTTGAAATTCTCTACGGGTACAGCACCGGTATCAGGACCCAGGAATTATATCTCCTTTCGTCACTCGTATCCCGGCTTACCGGGGTGCCGTTGGCTGTAAATAAGGCGATTGTCGGCGAAATGGCATTTACCCACGAGAGCGGTATCCATGCGCACGGTGTACTTCGCGAACCATCGACCTATGAATCGGTCCCTCCCGAGATGATCGGAAGAAAACGACGCATCGTCCTCGGAAAACATTCAGGATCGGCTTCGATTGCTGCGGCCCTTAACGAAATGAACTATAAACCAGACGAAAAGCAGCTGAAAGAGATCGTAAAGCGGATTAAAATTCTTGGCGACGAAGGAAAACGTATCACCGATGCAGACCTGATGGCGGTGGCAGACGCAGTGATGGCAATTGAATGCCACCCCGTGCTCAAGATGCGGCAGTTTACGGTAGTATCCGGAAGCGGCGTAACACCGACCGCTTCGGTTACCGTTGTGGTCCATGGCGATGAAATTACCAGCTCGGCGACGGGAAAAGGACCTGTCGATGCAGCCATGGAAGCGCTCCGGAAATCCGTTGCCGATGTGGCCGACATAAAGCTTGAGGAGTACCACGTCGATGCGATCAGCGGCGGGACCGACGCACTCGTTGACGTGACGGTAAGATTAAGTAAAGACGGAAAGATAATTACGTCTCGCGGCGCCCGCACTGATATCATCATGGCAAGCGTAGAAGCGGTCATCGCCGGCATGAACAGATTATTGAGGGAAGAGGATGAAGACCGGAGCAAAACTCCTGATTGAAGGACTACAGCGCGAAGGGGTGGAGACCCTGTTCGGGTACCCCGGCGGTGTGGTGCTGCCGATATATGATGAACTGTACGATTCACCATTGCGGCACATACTGGTACGGCACGAGCAGGCAGCCGCCCATGCAGCCGATGGCTTTGCACGGGCAAGCGGCCGTGTAGGCGTATGCCTTGCCACCTCCGGTCCGGGTGCGTGCAACCTGGTTACCGGAATTGCGACGGCCTATATGGACTCTGTCCCGATTGTCGCGATTACCGGTCAGGTACCGACAGTCCTGCTCGGCAATGATGCATTCCAGGAATCCGATATCACAGGGATAACACTGCCTGTGACGAAGCACAATTATCTTGTCAAAAGACCTGTGGACCTGCCGAGGATTGTACAGGAGGCATTCTATATCGCAAGGACCGGCAGGCAGGGTCCGGTGCTGATCGATATACCAAAAGACGTGAGCATGAATACCATAGATTTCGAACCGGTACTGCCGGAGACACCAACGCTCCGGGGTTACCAGCCGACATACCGGGGGCACCAGAAACAGATTGAGAAAGCGATGGAAACGCTCCTGCTGGCGGAGCGGCCCGTGATTTATGCAGGCGGCGGAATTATTGCCTCGAATGCCTCCCCCGAGCTCGTCCATCTTGCCGAACAGCTGATGATCCCTGTTACGACAACTCTCATGGGACTTGGCGCCATTCCCTGCGATCATCCTCTTAATCTCGGGATGCTCGGTATGCACGGAACAGAATATGCGAACTTTGCCGTCACCGAATGCGACTGCCTCCTGGCCCTTGGCGTCAGGTTCGACGACAGGGTAACGGGAAAACTCGACACGTTCGCGTCACAGGCCCGTATCATTCACATCGATATCGATCCGGCTGAAATCGGAAAGAACAAGTATGTCGATATTCCGATTGTTGGCGATTTAAAGGTTGTACTCGGGGAGATGGCCCGGAAACTGTCGAAAAAGGGGAAGTATGACAACTGGCTCGATAAGATCAGGACCTGGAAAAAGAAGCACCCGCTCGGGTATAAAGATGACGGGGTTTTGAGGCCGCAGTACATTATCCAGCAGATTTCGGCTCTTCTTGGCGGTGAGGGCGTCATTGTCTCTGAAGTTGGCCAGAACCAGATGTGGACGGCACAGTATTATTGTTTCAGAAAACCCCGCTCCTGGATCACTTCAGGCGGCCTTGGTACGATGGGATATGGTTTTCCGGCGGCAATGGGGGCCCATTTTGCCCGTCCAGGGGAAACAGTATTTGATATTGCCGGCGACGGCAGTTTCCAGATGAATATCCAGGAGCTCGGCACGGTCGCAGCGAACAATATACCGGTCAAGGTGGCAATCCTGAATAACCGTTACCTCGGAATGGTGAGGCAGTGGCAGGAACTGTTCTATAACCGGAGATACTCCTTCACGGAACTACCGCCGGTTGATTTCGTCGGCGTTGCGAAGGCGTACGGTGTCGACGGCATACGCGTCGAAAATACCGGGGATGTCGTACCTGCACTGAAATCGGCGATTAATTCCGATGGTCCGTTCGTCCTCGATTTCAGGATTGAACGGGAGGAGAATGTATTTCCGATCGTTCCGCCGGGAGCCGCGAATAATGAGATGATCGGGGGTCATATCCCATGAAACCGCATACGTTATCGGTACTTGTCGAGAACAGGGCCGGGGTCCTGTCACGGGTTACCGGTCTTTTTTCACGCCGGGGATATAACATCGAGAGCCTGGCCGTCGGTACCTGCGAAGAACCCGGAATGAGCAGGGTTACGATAGTCTGCATCGGGGACGATGCCGGTATAGAACAGGTCATGAAACAGCTCAACAAACTTATAGACATCATAAAAGTTTCGGATCTTACGGATAGCGAGCGGGTGGAACGGGAACTTGCCCTGATTAAGGTTGTCGCGGAACCCGGTACGGGCAGGAATGAGATAATTCAGATTGCCCAGATCTTCCGGGCACATATCGTTGACGTAGGCACAAAGACAATGGTGCTCCAGATCGTGGGAAATACCGAGAAAATCGATGCCCTCGAGACGATTCTCCGCCAGTACGGTGTCAAGGAATTTGTCAGGACAGGGAAAATCGGTATCCTGCGGGGAGCGAAAACCGTTAAAAGCGGGAAATAATCCTTTTTATTTATCGTCCCGTTCCTTCATCCGGGATTTCAGGTGATAGAGGGCGTTCCCGACATTCATGGATATAAATGAAAATCTTTATGGTTCGCCGCTTGAAACCTTGCTATGCAATAGCATAGCAGGGATTTTCCATGAAACACCTTACAATACTTGTTCTTGCGGGGATACTCATTCTCTCCGCATTTTTTGCCGGTTGTACCCAGCAGGCGGCTGCACCAGCACAGGCCCTGAAAATCGGTGTAGTGGCTTCCATGTCGGGTCCTGCAAGCACGACAGGCAAGGGTATGTGGCAGTCGGCGCAATTAGCTGCGGACGAGATCAATGGAAATGGGGGAGTTTATATCAATTCACTCGGGAAAAAAATCCCGGTCCAGCTGGTCCTCGGCGATGACGCCTCAACCCGCGAAGGCGGGATGACGGCGGTATCAAAATTAATTACCCAGGACAATGTCGATATGCTGGTCGGAGGATTTTCAAGTGCCGTCGTATCCGCTCACCAGTCCATTGTAGCCGATAACAAGGTTCCGTATATTATCACGGGGGCATCCACCCCTGTCATCACCAGGAGGACCGATGTGAATACAACGTATATGTTCCATCATGCCCCCACAACCGACGATTCAGGCAGCCAGACAACGCTGTTTATCGATAATGTCATTCGTCCTGCTATTAATGCAAAGTTCGGGTATTCTGCAGACCGGCCATTGAGACTTGCCGTGCTCTATCAGGACAGCCCCTACGGCCAGGGACACCTGACGGCAATCAACAATACGATCGCAGCAAACAACCTAAAAATTAACGTGGTTTCATCCAACGCGTTTACAATGGGAGAAACCGATTACCGGACTGTCCTTACATCCATCAAAAATGCAGATCCCGATGTCGTGTATGTGGCCGCGTTCCTGAATGAACAGGCGCCTGTCGAAACACAGGCGATGAGGGATGTCGACTTAAAGAAGATCTTCATTGCCATCGAGCCGAACGACGACCCGGCCTTTTACAAGGCCGTAGGGCAATATGGGGATTACTCGATAATTCAGAGTCGCTTCAGCCCGTACACAGTTCCGAACGGACCAACGCAGGCAGCATACCAGAAGTTCCTCTCTGATTTCAATACAAAATATGGCGGATTCCCGGGAATGATGGGTGTCGCTACCTATGAGGGAGTATATATTGCTGCGGATGCTGCAGGGACTGCAAGATCCCTGGACAAACCGGCATTACGCGACGCCCTCGCGACACTCCGGATGCCGCAGATGGTCGAGGCCATGAACAACCAGACCATCTCGTTCTCTCCGGATTTCCGCGAGAGTAAATTTGACCTGACGATGGAACAGCTCCGCTGGAATTCGACGGTTAACGAAACCCGGCCCCAGATTGTCTGGCCTGCCAGTTTAAAGCAGGCAGACTTCGTACTTCCCGACTGGTATGTGCCAGGGAAAGCATGAATTTCTAACAACACCAATCTTTTTCTCATCAGACATTCCGGAGGATAGCAGGTGGATCTCGGCATCGATATTATCACGCAGGTACTGGTCTGGGGCCTCTATGCCGGCTGCATCTATATCCTCCTTGCAACGGGACTGAACCTCATCTTCGGCGTCATGAAAGTCGTGAACTTTGCCCACGGGCAGCTGCTCATGATAGGGGCCTATGTGACATTTACATTTTTCGTCATTTCAGGATTCAACCCCTATGTGCTCCTTGCGGCTTCGGTCCCGATCCTGATTCTCATCGGTGTGAGTATCGAAAGGCTCTGTTTCAGGCCCATACTCGGGACCGGCAAGCTCAACGAGATCTTCATAAGCATCGGGTTGATTTACATCCTCGAGAATGTGGCGGCATTGATCTGGGGCGATGAATGGCGGACAATACACAGCCCGTTTGAGACGATTACAGTTCAGATTGGTGGAATGAAAATTCCTTGCGACTACCTGATCATTATTGTGACAACCGTGGTTATCCTTATTGCACTATGGTTATTCCTGAAACGTTCAAGGCTTGGCAGGGCAATCAGGGCGACGAGCCAGAACCGTAAAGCAGCCTCTCTGATGGGGATTAACGTAGAACGGATGGATATGATCAGTTTCGGCCTGGGAGCCGGTCTTGCAGGGGCTGCCGGAACTCTATGGGTAGTCAGCGGCCAGGTTTTTAACCCCTATATGGGATCGGTCCCCGCGGTCAAGGCATTCGCAATCGTGATCATAGGTGGACTCGGAAGCATCCCCGGGGCGGTTATCGCCGGGTTATTACTCGGTATCGCGGAGAATTTTGCTATATTTACCGTGGGCGGTGCCTGGAAAGATGCAGTGGCATTTATCATCCTGATTGTCGTGCTCATCATCAGACCTACCGGGCTGTTCGGCGAGGCAGAGGAGTAAGGAATTTGATGAATAAGCAGGATCTGACGAAGTATGCAACCATCGGCTTTCTGGTAATCGCGGCATTTATACCGCTGGTTACTGGAAAAAACCCATATTTCCTCACGGTCCTTATCCTCATGCTCGTTTTCATTATCTTCTCTTCCGCATGGAACCTTCTCACCTATACCGGCCAGGGGTCGCTCGGTCATGCAGCGTTCTTTGGCATCGGTGGATATATTTCGGCACTCGTCGCCGTTAAAAGCGGGGTTACGCCGTACCTGACAATTTTTGTGGGGGGTGCGGGGGCCGCGCTCGTCGGGCTCTTTATCGGTGCGATTTGTGTGAGGATGAAGGAATGGTTCCTTGCAATGGTCACATTCGGGTTTGCGATTATCATCCAGGTTCTCGTGGCGAGCCAGTTCGCCCAGGTGACCGGTGGATGGGACGGTATCGCTGCACCTCCGCTGATCAGCAGCTCGGTCCCCGATTATCTCCTGTATGAATATTACTCCATGTTGCTTATCGCAGTGGTGGTGATTGTTCTTTTCGGGCTGATACTGCGCTCCAGGATCGGGCTTGCCTTTTCTGCCATCAGGGAGAATGAGATCGAGGCGAGGGCATCGGGAATCGATCCGGTACGGTACCGGTTATTTGCCTTCATGGTCAGTGCCTATTTTTCCGGCCTTGCCGGGGCTCTCGAAATCCATTACCTGGGGTATATCACGCCAGAAATTTTCGGCGTCGACATTTCGTTCTGGCCGATAATATATACGATCAGTGGCGGGCTCATGACACTGGCCGGTCCGGTCATCGGAACGATTGTCATCACACTGATCTGGAACGGGCTCCAGTCGTTCGGCCTCACGTACGCACGGTTTATCATTATCGGTGTAATCCTGATCCTTGTCGTGATTTTCCTTCCGAAAGGGCTGATCTCACTGCCCGATGAGCTGAAGAAAAGAATTCCGGTATGGAAAGCACGTTTCAATAAGTTGCGCCTGCGATAAATTACGGATTTCCTGATTCCTGCCGTGTGTCAGTTTGTAGTTCTAGGGTATCCCGGCAGTCTTCAGACAGGTATTCTTTCAGGAGGAGTAGGGTGAGCAACTGGTGCCGGTAAAGACCTTTTTAGAATATCTCGATGAGTAAAGAGGAATCCGAGAATATCTGATCAATCCAGAGGATAATTCAATAAACCTGATATGCCGGTTTGCTGACATTATTTTGCCACCTACCGTTTTATGCGCATAGTAATGCAAGGAGGCACCGTACCTTAGATCGTTCGGTCTTGGTTCAATCAGTTTTAATTTGGGATCTCAACAGAGCAGATATATCAGATACGTGTCAATAATCTTTTTAAGCACGCCATCATCCCCAATGACCGCACGCAGGAGTTCCGGTTCCCGCAGATCCTCCTCATCACCTGCATCGCTCTAGATCCTGGGGGAAGTTTACGAACACTCTGACTGTGGAGATGTGCCCCGACAACGCGAGCCGGATCCACGAGGTGTCGAATTGAGAAATGCAGGGAGATCCGGAACAGGGCTTCCTAAGGAGTACTCCGTAATGACCGATACCATGGACAAATTCCTGAAATCCTTTGCAGACAGGTACGAACGGTGGAAAAGCGAGGGGGACTTTACCAACTCTTCCCATGTCATCCCCGTAAATGAATCAGTTACCGGTCGGCAATGGGTCCTCCCCGCGGAACAGTTGCTGCAGATCTTAAAAGATGCCCGGTCCTTTGCGCTTGCGGATTGTGCCTGCCGGACGCATTACCACCGGTGCGACAGGCCCCGGGAAGTCTGTTTCCTTCTCGATGACTTGGGAGACAAGAACGTGGAACGGAAGAGGGCCCGCCGGATCTCCCTTATCGAAGCAGCCGAGGTGCTGAAAAAGGCCGATGAGCATGGGCTTGTTCATATGACCCTTCACCAGCCGGGCCGGAAGATCTATGCCCTTTGCAGCTGCTGCCCCTGCTGCTGCCACGACCTTCAGCTATTGCGGCAGTACCACCGCACGGACCTTGTTGCACGGTCCGATTATATCGCCGTCACTGACCGGGAGCAGTGCACGGATTGTGGAAAGTGTGTTGAGCGGTGTGCGTTCGGCGCACGGGATCTCCAGGACGGGACCCTGCACTATGACCCCGGAACCTGCCTCGGATGCGGGCTGTGCGTATCCGTCTGTCCAGTAAATGCGACCCTGATGCAGGTACGGCAGACCGGGACCTGATAAAGGAAAGGCGAACTGACCGGAGGCCATCCCGATTAGGTGTGGTTTTCAAAAATTATGTGCAGACCAGGATTTCTACAAGGCGAGCCCTTTTGCTCATAGATGGGCATGAAAAAGAAAGGGTTATTGACTTCCGGTCTGACTTTTTGATACCAGCCTGAATAATAATGTTCGGGATAACAGGAAAGCGCATTAATCAGGAATTAAAAAAGAAAGATATTTCACAGGTATTTCCATACCCTGATCAAGGAAACCCGTCCTGAATTAAAGGCCAAGGTACGAGGCCTGGATCTCCGGACTCTCCAGAAGATCTTCCGAGGAACCGGAAAACGATATCCTTCCGTTTTCAAGAACGTACCCGCGGTGTGAGATCTTTAATGCCTGCATGACGTTCTGCTCAAGAAGCAGGATTGTCAGGCCCTGTTTATTCAGGCCTGCGACAGATTCCAGAACGTTTCTGACATAAAGGGGAGAAAGACCGAGCGACGGTTCATCGAGGATGAGGAGACTTGGTTCCATCATGAGGCTCCTGCCAACGGCAAGCATCTGTTGTTCCCCTCCCGATAACGTCCCTGCAAGCTGGTCTTTCCGTTCACCAAGGATGGGGAACATCTCAAAAATCCGATCTGGATTCCAGTTTCCTTCCCGCTCGAGGTACCCGCCGAGCCTTAAATTCTCGAGCACCGACATCTTCGGGAACAGGGCCCGTTTTTCAGGTACCAGTGAAAGCCCTTTCCTCACGATTTCGTGAGGATGTAACCCGAGTATCTCTTCCCCCTCGAATAAAATATGACCGTGGGCATTCCTGTTCAGCCCCATGATTGTCTCGACCAGGGTCGTCTTACCGGCACCGTTCGGACCGAGGAGCGTAACTACCTCGCTTTTCGCAACCTCCAGCGAGACATCCCACACGACATGGAGGCTGCCGTGGCATACATCGAGATTTCTGATCTCAAGCAAAAAAAGACCTCTATTCCTGATATTTCTCGCCGAGATATGAGTCGATCACCCTCTGGTCATTAAGGACATCGAGGGGGGTCCCTTCTGCGATTTTCTCTCCGTGATCGAGGACGATGATGCGGTCCGATACTCCTGTTATAACCCGCATGACATGTTCGATGAGCATGATCGTTGTCCCGCGATCCCGGATCTTCTTTATCAGCCGGATAGCTTCGTCGCTTTCATTGGGGTTGAGCCCTGTGGTCAGCTCGTCCATCAGAAGAAGTTTTGGTTTCGATGCGAGAGCCCGGGCGAGCTGCACGCGTTTCATTTCCATCAGGTTCAATGCCGAAAGCGGGGAGTTGACTTTATCCGAGGGAAAGCCAACAAATTCGAGGTGCATCAATGCTTCCTCCTTCGCCTGCCGCATGCCTGTCTTGTGATGATTCCCAAAAAGAGCGCTTACCATGACCGACTCGACCGCAGACAAGCCGGGAAACGACTGCGGGTGCTGGAACGTTTTTGCGATGCCTTTTTTACAGAGTTTGTTCAGGGAGAAACCGGTTATATCTTCTCCATGATAGGTGATAGAACCGCCGTCGGGAGGATATATTCCCGATATCATGTTGAGGAGCGTGGTTTTTCCAGCACCGTTCGGACCCACAAGTCCGAGGATCTCACCTTCTTTTACGTAAAGGTCCACGTCCTGTACTGCTGATAATCCACCGAATTTTTTATTGACCCTGCTCGCGACAAGCACCGGCAATCACCCTTGTCAATTGTTAACATATGGCATACTCGGATATTAATATTGTCTCCCTGCCATTATAGCGGTGGAATCTCTTATCGGCCGGAGGGTTGACTCCCTTGGTTTATCGGACAAAAAATCAGTGCCCGAGCTTGGGATCCGAAGGAAGTTCCCAGGGAATGGGTTATCCCGGCATTACCTGCCTGATAAACGGGAACCGGGCCTTCTCCTGTTTTATGAACAGGGATTACGGGAACAGGGATTACGGGAACAGGGATTACGGGATTAACCTGAATAATCGGCGGAACACGAATTGATCCAGGATCGTGTGAACCGTATCCGGAAACCGGAAACCAGAGATCAGATCCGGTGAACGGGCAACTGATGGTCAATCATTTAAATCGCAGCCACCAAGTAATAAGAAGTGAAGACGGTTATACTCGGTGGCGGGTTGACGGGGGTGACCCTTGCCAGGCTCCTTACAGCCCGGAACTTCGATGTCAGGGTCCTTGAAGTGGAAAAGCATATCGGCGGGTTATGCCAGTCAGTCTACCGGGACGGATTTACCTTCGATACCGGCGGTTCTCACATCATTTTTTCCCGCGACGAACAGGTGCTCTCATTCATGAAAGAAGTCCTTGGCGGGAACCGCTCTGAAATTACGAGAAACACCAGGATATTCTACAAAGGTACATTTGTCAAGTATCCATTCGAAAACGGACTGTCTGCACTTCCCAAGGACGACCTCTTCTTCTGCATCAATGAATTCATCAAAACCCTGATCCGTTCGGAGAAAGGAGAACTGGCGGAGCCAAAAAACTTCAGGGAATGGATATACAACACATTCGGAGAGGGGATAGCAGAATGCTACATGATCCCCTATAATGAGAAGATATGGAATTACCCTGCCGAATGTATGTCGGCTCACTGGGTCGAAGGGAGGGTTCCCAGACCTCCCGTCGAAGATATTATCAGGTCTGCAATCGGGATTGAAACCGAAGGTTATACCCACCAGTCGGTATTCACCTACCCGCTTGACGGGGGAATCGAGGCACTGGTAACAGCCATGGCTGCACCGGTGATGGACCGGATCGTAACCGGTTTTAACGTCATTTCAATTAAAGGGACAGAAAATGCCTGGACGATCAGCGATGGCAGCCAGACTGTCCGGGCAGACCGGATTATTTCTACCATACCTCTCCAGCACCTTATCAGTGCCATGGAAGACGTCCCGCCAGAAGTCCGATCTGCCGTCGGTGAACTGAAATACAACTCGCTTATTACCGTAACTCTCGGGGTGAAAGGCAACGTCCCTCCCTACTCCTGGGTTTATATCCCTGACGAAGCGACAGGCCTCGAGAACAGGATTTCATTCCCGTCGGGTTACAGTCGGAATGCTGCCCCTCCCGGGTGTGCGTCGGTTCTCGCCGAAATCACGTTTAATGAGGGAGATCCTGTTTCCCGGATGAACGACGACCAGGTTATCGGTCACATTACGGACTCGCTGATCGGCATGGGCGTGATCAAACCAGGAACGGTCATTTCCCGGGCCGTTTACCGGCAGAAATTTGCGTATGTCGTGTATGATCTCGAGTACATGAAAAATATAAATGTAATCCGTAAGTTTTTTGGGGAACGACATATCTCTCTTGTCGGAAGGTTCTCACAGTTCGAGTACCTGAACATGGACGGCTGTATCCGGAGTGCGATGAACTTCGCGGGAGATTTTCCGGCATGAGGGTTAATTTTTATGTAGAAGACCAGATCTTCTTCAAGTATATCGGGTCGGCCACGGTAGCAAAATCCCTGTACCGGCAGATCGGAGCGATGTCCGATTTTGATGTGACCTGGAAGAGTTACTCAAGGACTGCCGATATCGTTCATTATCACACGTTCGGACCGATAGCTGCACTAAACCGGAAGATTAGTTGTGGGTGCAACATTCTTACGGCACATTCGACCCCCCGTATCAACCAGGGAAATATCTCGTTCGCCCGGGTAATAAACAAACGGTATCCAAAGGTCTACCGGAAGTACGACCATATAATAACCATCTCGAGACCATGTCACGACGAGGTGGTTGCCATGGTCCCTGAAATGCCGGTGACGTTGATCCCGAACGGGGTCAACAGGGAAGTCTTCCGTAAGGATGAAAGACGGCGGAAGACATTCAGGAATGAATATGGTATCGCGGAGGATGAACGAGTTATCCTTACGGTTGCCCAGCAGACGCCCAGGAAAGGCCTTTATGATTTTTTTTCCCTCTCAAGAACGTGTCCCGACGAACGGTGGGTGTGGGTGGGGGGCCTGCCTTATGGATTCCTCTCAAAAGACTACCGTAAAATCAGGTTCATGAAGGAACGCTGCGGGGAAAATGTCATCCTCACCCGGCATATCAGGGATGTGATTAACGCGTATAATGCTGCCGATGTATTTTTCATGCCGTCGTATGCGGAGACATTCGGTCTTGTGATCCTCGAGGCACTGGCTTGTGGTATCCCGGTCGTAGCCCGGGATATCCCTGAATTCCATGATATTTTCGGCGATAATATCCTCTATTTTTCAGACAATGCCGAAGCTGCAGAACTGATCCGGGATGAGCAGGCGTTAAAACAGATTGCTTTGGGAGCGCGGGAATTTACCCGGGTGTTCGACATCAGGAATATTGCACAGCAGCATATAGATCTGTACAGGAGCCTTGTAGAATCATGATTTCAGTTATCATTCCTTCTTATAATGAAGAGGCAAATATTGCCCGCTGCCTCGAATCGCTGAGCAACCAGACCATTCCAAGAGATGAATATGAAATAATTGTTGTAGACGGCAACTCGAAAGACCGTACCCGGGAGATCGCGGAACGCTATGCGGATCTGGTCTTTATCCAGAAGAGTAAAAAAGTCGGTGGTGCGAGGAACGATGGTGTCATGAGGGCTCGCGGCGAAATTATTGCAACCACTGACGCAGACTGCATTATACCGCCGAACTGGCTGGAGATCATCAGGGAGGATTTTTCAAAAGAACCCATCGTGCAACTGTATGGTCCGGTGGACCCGATTGAGAAGGGGATAAAAAACCGGATCTCTCTTATGCTCGCAAATACTTTCTGTCGTCTTGGCTATTGTCTGACGATCCTGTATTACACGCTGGGATGCAATACGGCATTCGATCGGAAAGCCTTCATTGATGCAGGAATGTATCACACCGTAGATGCAGGGGACGACCTTGAAATCGCCCGCAGAATGAGTAAAGCCGGAAAAATCAGGTTTGATAGCCGGATGAGAGTCGGCTTCTCAATGCGCCGCTACCAGCAGTTCGGGACAGTAAAATCACTGTACGAGTGGATATATATCGTTCTCCATGGCGGCTCGTCGGAAAAACGCAGCTACACGAAGAGGGAATACAAATAAGGCAGGGTGCGAATCGTACATTTCAAAGAAACTATTGCCTGTTGGATACCACTACCATGTCTGAATGGCCGGTCAGCCCCGAAGCAAACGAAATTATCCAGGCATTCGAACAGAGTGAATGCGCACTGCTCCTCGAAATGAGGGTAACCGGGGCATGGGATGATGGAGTCCGCGTCGCGATGGATACCGCCGGTAAGACCGGACCGGGTGGTGTAGCCCATGGCGGTGCCGTATTTACCCTGGCAGACCAGGCTTTCGGCATTGCAGCGAACATGGGCGGAACGAGGCAGGTCGCACTTTCCGCGAATATCCAGTACATCTCACCGGCAACCGGACTGCTGGAAGCTGTGGCCGAACGGGTTACAAAAAACGACATGTGCTCGGTTTATCGGATAACGGTTTCATCAGGGGGAAAACTTGTCGCATTATTCGAAGGCGTGGGGATACGATCGAAGTAATTTAAAAAAAACCATGACGACTCCCTGTTCAGGAGAGACGATAATTGTCGAGAATCGTAAGTATTTCACCGAACTCTTTAATGGCATAATCGACATCCTGCCTCTCCGAAGGTGCGATTTGATTACCCGTCCAGCAGTTAAATAAGATCGTCTTCATCCCAAGTTTTTTCGCAGGAACCAGGTCGTTTATTATGTTATCTCCCACCATAAGGGAATTTCCGGGTTTTGTTGAAAGGAAAGAGAGGGCACGTCCAAACGGACTCAATGATGGTTTTTTGGCATTCGCCTCATCAGCGGTGACAATGCACTGAAAAAATTTCCTGATATTTGTTTTTTCGAGGCTGGGACATAGATCACATAACGGTGCGTTGCTCACGATACCCAGCAGGATTTTTCTCTTCCTTAACTGTTCAAGGGTTTCATACACTCCATCGAAAAGAATGGTCTTTTCCAATTTTATACCGGTGTAAATAGTCCATGCATTCTCCAGTATTTCATCGTCAGAAATGCCGATATCGTTCAAATAATAGGTCAATATAAGGTGGTTTCCACCTTTGAAGGGGTTCAATATAAAATATGAGTCAAGATTTTCCGCATTGCCGATCCCGGTATAAGCGATCACTGCATCGCATGCGGCTAACTGGGCGCTTTTAAAATCATATAATGTATTATCGCTGTCAAACAAAATTGCCTGAACAGTACGATCCTCTCCCATTGTTCCTGATATCTCCTCGTTCTGATTAAAACCCATTATCATCAGGCTTACGATTACATCAATTCAGGTTCTCATGTGCAATCCTGTCTTGCTATTACTATCCGGTCCGGTTCTTTTTTTTTATGGCTCAGATGTTATTGTTTTTAATTGTTCCATCTCGGCATCCTGTTCGTCGAAGTAAGAATCGAGGTACATAAGCGTTTCTATATCCACGTCGGCGCAGGTGTGTGATCCGAATTCGAACGGGTTGTCCATGTCCCTGATGAGGAGCAGAAGACCGATAAGCATCATTACGATTACCGCAAAAATAATCATTCCTTCGATAAAGGGATCCATTTTGATAAATATCATCAGAAGAATCACACCCCCTGTCGTAACCTCGGCGAGCGCATAGGCAGCAGGGATAAAATTTGTCCGGATAATAACCTCAATCCTGTTCGTCATCCGATCGATTGCACCGAGTTCATTTCTAAGTTTTGCGATCAGCGGCGGTGCAACGTTTGCGTATGCCAGGACCCTGATATCATTGTTGATTTTATTCATTTCACGATTCAGATCCGGAAGGTTCCAGTTGTTCTTGGTAAAGCATTGGTATATCGTGCGGTGAAGGTCCCTTACATGGGTCCGCATTGCCCTGGCCGGGGTTTCGTCCTCTAACGGGAGTACACGGCTGTCATTATACAGTGCTTTCAGTGAGGCTGCAAGTTCCCCGCCTACTTTTTCACTCTCCTTGTAATCGGTAAATGTACCGGTGAAAATAATCGCAATAGTAAAAATTGCTCCGGTGATAAAGGCGCCGACCACCGTGTTGACCGGTACCACATCGAACCCAAAGAAATCTACGATTGTCCGGATCACCAGGAGGATAACCATCATGACCAATGCCTTGGTCGTGATCCTCCATTTCTTTTTAACAGCCATACAGAGTATAGGACGTTATTTGTTTTTAGGGGTCCGGTTCCATACCGTACCATGATAGTACGATCCGTACCTGGGCGACTTCAATCATGCACACCGAGACTGCAGGATAAACAATTCCCTGTCAGGATGAGAATCTCCTCGAAATAACTAATCCGGACGAAAAAATTTAATGGAACTGCCTGAACGGGATGAGCTGGTCATATACCTTATACCGTTCCCCGTTCTGGAGGGTGACCCAGACCTGGGCACTGTCGGTATTACCGCCCGATGATGCTATTTCTATGGTGTCGCCGACCTTGAATGGTCGTGTGATGCTTTTCGTCCCGGTAGTCCCGTCCCCCCGTGTGACCTGCATCTCAATGCTGTATACATAATTCGCGCCCATTCCTCCCCGGTATGTGGCAATAATCATCGGGTTTATAGACAATCCGTTACTTGCCACATCAACTGCCACGGCATAACCGGGTGGGAGTGTCCGGACAGGTTCGGGTTCGGTCGTTGTGGCCGTAACCGTATTCACGGTCTGAACCATTGTAACCGTCATAGTCGGAACTACCGTGGTTACGGGCGTGACGGGCCCGGGGGCCGAGGTCTGGGTACACCCGCACGCGAGCAGGAATCCCGCAAGAACAATTCCGGTCAATGTCAATACCTTATAATTCATGGTTATAATCTTCGTGCCGGATTCTATATGAGGGTTTTTTGCCGGCACCATGTTTATAGTCCCCAAAATTGCAGATTATAACGATCTGGCGGAAGCAGTATGACAGGAACCAGGCCCGGTGTCCAAAACCCTTATTTTTTTGCGTTGATCCTTCTTGGAATTTTCATTTTCATGGGAATTGTTGCCGGAGTGCTCCACGTTTTCCCCGGTGTTTCGACTATTACCCAGGTAGCCATCGCCGATATCATTCTCGCTGTCATTGGAATTATATTCCTTTGCAAACTGGGCTGGTGGCGGGAAGCAGGGTACACCAGAATGGTAAAAATCAGGGATCTCCCCCTTCTCGCCCTGCCGTTCATCGTCTCACTGCTTTCATTTTCCGAAGGTATAACCGTGACTACCCCTCTTGCGGTCATCGGATTTGCCTTGTTCGCTTTTCTTATCGGGTTTACCGAAGAAACTTTTTTCAGGGGGCTGATGCTCTCGGGGCTTCTTTCCAGAGGGATCTATCGGGCAATCCTGCTGTCGTCATTTCTTTTTGCCGCCCCACACATACTCAATATCTTTGCCGGACTCTGGGATCCCTCTTTCGCGGTTGCAGATACAATTGCTGCTTTCGGGATCGGAGTTACTTTTGCAGCCCTTCGGATCAGGACGGGGAGTATCTGGCCGGCAATCGGGTTGCATGCGGTGACTGATTTTAGTGCTCTCCTTGCCCTCGGTACGATTGAAGTCAGTACGCAATCACAGGGCTCTCTTGCCGGTACCGTATTAATCGGGATCATTCTGACCGGATATGGCCTCTTCATCGTTTCTCGGAAAAATGAAGAGAAAGTCCGTTCATTTTTCAGGATTCAACAATGAGCCTCGATGTGTCTGAATATTTGCCTACGGGGTGAATTCACCGATCCCGCCTGGATCCTGACCATTCTGGCTCTTCGATGAATCAGGGATTGCCCAAGTTATGCCCCCCGGTTAACAGGAGTATTTAGGTATCGTAAAAATCTCTTCCAAAAAAAAAATACTGCCAACGGGATCGGAAATTAATCCATAGACACAAACATTTCCCTGATCATGCGGGGCAGCTGAAAAAAAGGATATACCTCGATCACGTTGTGACAAACGTGCCGGTCATCGTTTCCGGATGAATATCGCACCTGAAGAAATACCTCCCGGGTGCTGAAGGTGCCGTGAATGTGTAGGTCGCCGTCTGCACACCGGTGATAATTGTTCCGGTAAATATCGGAGCGACTGCCCTATTATCGGGGTACAGGGCGAAGTTATGCGGTATTCCTGCATCGTCGTTGTTAAATGTCATGACAACCGTTGAACCGGCTGGAACGGTAATGGTATTCTTATCAAATGCGAAGTTCTTTGCTGCCAGGGTGATCGGAACGGTGGCGCCCCCCGGAGGAGGTGTAGCAGCCTGAGAAGCGGTTGTCACGACGACAGCCCCGGATGTGACGGTCAGATTCCCTACCAGCCCTGTGTTCGGATCGCTCCGGAAATAGTAGGCACCGGGTGACACGGGAGCGGTAAAGGCATATGTCACGGTGACCGGGCCTGTTATGACGGGACTCCGGAAGATTGCATCGGAACTTGACGCAGATGGATAAAGAGCGAAATTGTGGGGGTCGGGATCCTGATCAATGAATGTCAGGGTCACCTGCGACCCGGCCGGCACCGAAAGATCTGACGGGTTGAATTTGTCACCCAGTATTGTAAGCCGGATTGACACCGCATTACCGCTGCCCATCGTCATTGACATAACCGGGGTCTGGTTGGGGCTGATGATCTGATTCGTAGATACGAGACCCGGGGTGGAGGAAGGTACCATCTGCCAGATCTCTCCCGAACCTTGGGGTGTCAGTCCGGTGCCGCCATTCTGGTTGATCAGGACGAGGACTTCATGGTTGTTATCTTCATACAGTCCACGGACAAATGCATTGATGCGCATATCAGCATTGTTGACTACATCCATCTTCCTGGTTGTCCACATGGCATTCTGCGCAGGAGTGAGTTTCGAGGCATCGGAAGGAAGCGTCGCGAGGTCGAGGCCGGCAGGGGGCGATGAAACGAGAAGTGTCCCGTTACCGACAATCCTGTTCTCGTCAGACCATGTCCCGTAGATGTAGGATCCCTGGAGAGAAGGCAGCATGCTGCCCCGGTAGACGACACCCCCGACGATAGTATCCCCCACGTCATGGCCGAGTTCCACCACAGGGCCGATCAATGGTTGTCCGCCGTACCCGGTAACCCGGCATGATCCGGCTGGTGGCTGGAAGTCGTTTGCCGGGTCGAAACAATGCGTCCCTTCCCTGATGTTCCAGGGATAATCCCCTCCTTTGTAGACAATAAATGCGGATTCAAAGAGGCGCTGGCCGGCCATGGCAATAAACATCTTATGACTGCCGCCTGAATCGAAGGTGGCATAGGCTGGGTTCCGGAAACCATAGGCGTATATCTCGGGCAATATGCTGGAATCCGACAGGAACGGGTTGTCGGGGGGTATCGCATACTCTTTCCCCGGGCTTGTGTGGTCCACGTCAATCCTGATCACCTTACCAAGGATCTTCGTAAGGTCCTGGGCATTTCCTATCCCGGGGGTGTGTCCCATCCCGGTATCATCCGCTCTGCCCCCGTCGCCAAGTGGAAGGTACAGATAACCGTCCGTGGGTCCGAAGAGCAGGGTTCCGCCATTGTGGTTCTGGTACGGTTTGTCTACCTGCAGGAGTATCTTTTCGCTTGACATATCGACCCGGTTCGGATCGGAAGCCGAGACTCTGAACTCTGAGAGCCTGTTCGTTGCACTCCAGCTCGGGTCAACACCGGCCCGGAGCGGTGCGCTGTAGTAGACGAACACCCTGCCGTTCGACGCGAACCGGGGGTGGAATGCGATAGAAAGCAGACCGCGTTCATCATAAGCGGGACTGAGATTCACCATCCGATCCCGCACGTCGAGGAACGGTTGATCTATAACGGTACCGTTCATAAAGAAAATCTTCACGTAACCAGACTGGTCGACCATGAAGAGTCTGCCAGTTCCATCGTGAGGGTCAGCGACGACAATCGGCGCGGTAAATCCGCCGGCTATTTTTTTGAGACCGATCGGAATATCTGGCGTATGCAATTTTGTCAACGAAGGATATGTCGTAAAGGTCGCTGCATCCGGGGAGTTCTGGTTGGTAAGATCCGGGACAGTCACGCCAGGGATCTGGGTGGTAGTCACAGAGGATGGTCCGGAAGGATTCGCCGGTTGTGAAACGCACCCGGTAATGAGTACCACTCCCATAACCAAAAGGATAACAATCAATATTCGGTGTGGTTTCGACATGCGTGAGGATAACCTGTTTACGCCTATATAAATCTGTCTGGGACGGGGAAACAGCCGATAAAAAATGTCAGGAAGTGATCCGATCTTACCCAGGATAAATAGCAGAAAGAGATTTCATCTCAATAAGCATCGAGCGTTATTAGACGGGATTTCTCCGGTGCCGGTACTTCCGGGATGGGAGAATTATCGTCTTCTTTTGCCCCTTCAAATATTGGACATTCCGTAACGCACAGGCTGCACCGGATCATTGCCATCCGGGCGATCCACGGTGCAAGGGGGGCGATACACTTCTGAAATATTTTTCGCCCAAACAGGAATTTTATCACAGGTACAAGGGGAGGCGGGACCCAGGTACTGATTGTACGGCACCGGAATACTTCGACCCCCTCCGGCCCGATCGCCCCCCCCGGACATACTTTGGTGCAACGGCCGCACCTTGTGCAAAGCTCGAAATCTTCCGATGCGGTTCCTGGTCCCGGTTGATTGTCACGGACATCTTCCGGAACCGGCAGGCCTGTCACAACGCCGCTCAACAACAATCGCGGACCATAACGGGGGGAGAGAAGGAGGGAATTCATGCCCTGCGTCCCGAGTCGTCCGGCTACCGCGATACGCTTCAAAGGGATCATTCCCCGAATACGCCCGTCTACAATCCTGACCGGCAGGTAGAGCGGAACAGGAAGAGCTGGAATATGCTCTGAATTAAAAAGACTGGCGAGACGGACGGCAGAATTATCCAGACCTTCGGCAATCCGGAGCATCTCCCGGGTCTTTTGCTCTGATGGCATCAGGTACACCTGAGCAGGTACTTCTTTCCCGAACACAATAACAGATCGGGCCTTCGGAAAATAGTGTAATACAGATTCGCGATCCAATTCCGTAAGGTCTGTAATGCTGACCTTCGAGAAGACATCGACTCCCTCCCCGATAAAAAAATCCCTGAGATCCAACCGTTACCCCTAATATTCAGTCGATGGGATCTATTGAAAGTTTGTTGATTTGTTTTTTATACCATTAAAGATTTAATCAAATAACTTCGAAAAACCGGTTGGAATGCCTGTCCGAAATCCTCATTTATAAAATCAGGATATTAGCAGGTTTTAATGAGAACGATTTCTTTGTTTCAGCATCCATCGATAATCATTTCCTGTTTTTACCGGATTGTATGGAAAAAAGTTTCATAGAACCGTGGTTATGCGTTGGGCACCCCTTGCCCTTGATATGGAAATGAGATTCAGCGTCCCCGAACGCCGAATTGCTTTTCCAGGGATGCCCGATCAATCTGAATCAAGGGTACACGATAAATTTTTGCCAATCAGAGACGCATGGCATATTCGACAAAAAAAAGAAGAAAGACGAATGGTTTATCCCGAACTTCCGACCGTTCGAGCCCCTGTTCTGGAGTGGGTGCCGGACTAACGGGGGATTCCGGCATTAATCAGATTATATAATACCCACCCCAATTAAATGAAATAATTCCAACCTATTTAATAATTATCCTTATTTTCCCTGGGATCCACCGTTATTTTGCTCTTCCCACCGAAAGATAATCACCATATTTTTCCATAACTCTAGTAATAATACCCATTACCTGTCTGCAGGTTTCCCGTTGCCTGGATCCAGCCTTTTTCGCCATTCTTCAAGGTGAGTAATATCCTGTCCGAATATTCGTTCGAGGTCCATCCCACAAGCTCCCACCATTCGTTCCTACCTGAAAGGGAGACCGAAATTTCAATTTCAGGTATCTCATCCGAAGTGTAATTGATATATACCGGGCCAGAATATTGATAGCAGCGACTTGTTTTTGAATAGGGGGGAATCCTGCAGTTTATTTCCTGAATAGGTGCACCGCGGGACAGGAGAGGTTCGTTCGAAAAAGGATCCATGGTATTGACAGGTCCAGCGACCTTTTGCGAGGTTCCGAATTCAAATGGTTCGAGGACCCCACCTCCCGGATTGATAACCGTGTAGTTCC
>DATKKE010000033.1:0-26259 GCA_035543455.1 Methanoregulaceae archaeon | reverse complement strand
CCGAGAAAACCGAAAAAAGTCTCCGGGGTAATCGTGCTGAGTTCGGTTGCATTCATGGTCGTAAGCGGGGTCAGCCGGTCCACAAGGGCTGCCGACCAGGCCATGAGCATGAAAAAAAATCCCGTAAGAAGGATAAGGATATTCACGATGAAAAACCGGAAAACAAGACCGGCATTTCGTAAGGTTAATTCGATACACCTTCTGACAGACTCGAAAACTTTAGTCTCTTCAAATACGGCGACGGCATCGTAAAAATAGGTAAAAAATATAAAAGGGATTGTTACTCCGAACACGGCGCCAGCAATCACACCGGTAAAGGCGGCCGACCCGATCGCGATCAGGGGTACCATGAGAAGGATTATGGTGACAATGGCCGCGAAAAAGATTACCAGGCCGGGAAGCAGTATCCTGAAATAAAACCTCCTGCCTCCCTGGAAAAAATTCCGGACCGTTATATCGCCGGATTTTATTGAATAAAGAAGTCCTCCGGCGAGAAAAGGGATTACGAGCAGCTCAATCAGCCATAACCTGCCGGTGAGAAAGCTCCCGCCGTAATATACTGTCATGAGATCGACAAACGCGAGGAGACCGGTAACGATCCCGGGTATCCAGACGACAGGACGGGAACCTGCGAGACCGAGCGCCTCTTTTAACGATGCAAGGATCATCGGTTACCTGACCCTCGGCATCGCCACAATTTCCCTGACCTGGAGATCGAAGAATGACGATGTATGGGCCGGTTTTATGACACATACGGTATCGGCACCTGATGCAGTCCCCCCGACAGCAATAATCTCCTCATCGACACCTATTGCCCCGTTATCGGCTGCGATCATGGTGCATTCAACTGCTACCTTCAGCCCGACCGCCACGGTTCTCCGCAGGGCCTCCGCGATGGCCTCGGTCCGGGACCCGCCTCCCACCTTTGCGGAGCGTGAAAGCGCCCGCTCAAGGCCTGACAGTGCGTGCGTTCCGGTCACAATCGTGACACCCTCCTGGTTCAAACGTTCCGCAGTTTCAGTGTTGAATTCCCATTTTCCGGGAGTTATGAACCCGGTTACGTGGGTGACCACAACAAGCCGGAGCCCTGTACCCCTGATCGCCCCCGCGAACCTTGCAGCGGTTGCCCCGGTCGTACTTGCGACAACTATCGTCGAAAGCCCGAGTTCCTGTGCCCTTGAGACCGAAAACCGGGCTGCATCATCCGAGTTATGCGGGCCGGGCGACTCGAAATAAAAGATGGATTTCTCTGTGAATGCCATAATAACAGATAAATAGCCACTGATACCTTAAAGTGAATTGCTATGATTACGCTCGCTCTGGCAGGAAAACCGAATTGTGGCAAATCCACGTTTTTCAGGGCTGCCACCCTCGCGCATGCTGAGATCGCAAATTACCCCTTCACCACCATCGATGCAAATTTCGGCGTCGGGTATGTCCGTACAAAATGTCCCTGTAAAGAACTTGGCCTGGTCTGCCCGTCATGCCAGGGCGGTGACCGGTTCGTCCCGGTCAACATGATCGATGTCGCGGGCCTGGTCCCTGATGCGCACAAGGGCCGCGGGCTCGGTAACCAGTTCCTCGATAACTTAAGACAGGCCGATGCGATACTCCATATCGTTGATGCCAGCGGGTCCGCGGACAGCGAGGGGAACCCCCTGGAACCCGGCGCTCACGACCCTGCGGTGGATATCGCGTTCCTGCAGTTCGAGATGACGATGTGGGTGTACGGGATCCTCGACAAGCACTGGGCAAAACTTCACCGGCAGGCACAGAGCAAGGGATTTGTACTTCACCGTGGCGTGGCCGAAGTATTTGCCGGTCTTGCGGTCACACCCGAGGAGATAAGGGATGCGGAAGCAGCAGCCGGGATCGACCTGATGCATGCCGGGGAAGAGCAGCTGATATCATTCTGTCGTGAGATCGTGAAGATCAGCAAACCCATGGTCGTCATCGGAAACAAGGTGGACATGGCGCCGCCCGATCTCCTTGCGAAGTTGAAGAACGAGAAGATGCTCTTTGCCAGTGCCGCAAGCGAACTTGCGCTTCGGAATGCGGCAAACAGCCATGTAGTCAGGTATGTGCCCGGAGATCCCGGGTTTTCACTGATCGATGAACGTTCCCTCAGTGCCGCCCAGCGATCCGGTCTCGCCATGATCACGAAGGTTCTGCAACGGTTTGGAGGAACCGGTGTACAGCAGGCTTTGAACCATGCCGTATATTCCCTGCTCGATATGATCGTCGTATATCCGGTAGAGGATGAGAACCATTTCTGCGACGGGAAGGGACGTGTCCTCCCGGATGCATTCCTCATGAAACGGGGATCGACGCCCCATGACCTCGCATTCCAGGTCCACACCGATATCGGGAAGGGATTTCTCTATGCCGTCGATGCAAGGACCAAAATGCGGGTAAAAGATACCCACGTGTTGAAAGATGGCGACATTATCCGCATAGTGAGCACGGCAAAATAATTTCTTTAATCTTTTGTGCGATCTTCGCAGGGTTCTGTGATAACAGCAGGATCGTATTATTAAAATCGTACCTACCCTGCAAATAGATGACATGGGTAACCAGGAATATATTCATAAACCCGGGCCCGGTTTTAATGGTATCAACTATTCCGGTATCTCCCTGCCGGATACTCTGCAAAATGGGCCGCGGCCTGCAAAACAGCCGGCAGATTGCGACGATCAGGTACCAGGCAACCCCGGATAAAGCATAGGTTTATATACCAACATTTTTATAATGCCGTATAATCATGGGTGGCGAAGTCTATCAGGCGCAGATCCTGCGTAATTTCTTCGATACCATCACCGGTACCGACAGGAACCTTACGAGGATCTATATGTGCGTGATCAGTCTTGCAAAAATCCGGATGGAACCACCGGAAAAGATCTCATTCCTCGTGGACCAGGTCCGGAAAAGCAAGCAGCAGAGGGAGCTGTCGGTGGATATCCTCGACTATATGTGCGATGTTGCCGCAATACTTGAGCTCGGCCAGGTGCAGACCGCATTCGGGGTCAGGGAAGTCGGGGATATCCAGCAGGACTTTACCGGTGTCAGCCTCGACACATTGTAAACCTTTTTTTTATATCCGGATCGTGAAGGGACCTGCAGGATAAAAAAATTAGAGAATGGTTCAGAGACCCATCGCACGTTTGTACGAAGTCAGCAACCCGACGATGAAGTTCTGGTGCTCTTCGAGGGCCTGTTCATCATCTCCGGAGGTCAGGACTGAAACTGCGTAGACGAGAATAAGTGCATTATCAAGGGTTAGGGTTGCGGGGTCTTCATTTGCTTCGGGTAACACGTGTATAGCCGTATAGGACTGTTCCGTTTCGCCAAATTCGATCCCGGTGACCGGGGTTACATCGGCATTTTCGAGATTCTCCGCCCGCATTCTTAAGATGGTGAGTGCTTTTTTCAGGACAGCCTCGGGTTCCGTCTCCTTAAGTTGCGAGATTGCCTGTTTCGCCTGGCTGGCGGCATTGCCATAGAGTCCGTACTTGAACGAGAGGAATGCCGAGGCGATCTCGTGGGCTGTTTTTCGATCTATGTCGCGGTAAACCGGTCGTAACCGTTCCATGTAGTCATAAAGATATTGTTCCATCGGGTCGATCTCCTTTTTTTGCACCGGGGTGCTGAACCGTTTGACGAGCCTGATATCAAGGATAGTGATGCTGATTGCAAACAGGACCAATAGCAGGAGGTTGGGTCTTGCCTCTGTCGGGACGATCAGGATCAGAAGGGCATAGACCGGGGCAAACAGCGACACAATATCGCGGCGTGGCTTGAGGAAGGCAAGATATCCGAGCAGAAAGGCTCCCGCAGCCGGTCCGTACCAGAACTCCCCTGCGTTCGGGATGGCTCCTGCCTGTTCGAGAAGTATGCCTGATGCAATTCCTGCAAACGAGATCACCGGAATAGCAATAGCAATCTCCCTCTGCCATTGTGCTCCCGGTCTCCTGTCCTCCACAGTACCTGGTGCCATTGATGTTCATATATGGTCGATGCGACATTGATAACCTTTTCAACCTGTTCGCGAAATTATCCACCCCCTTACGGGAGTGAGCGACCATTTTTACGACAAAAACCGGCAATCTCTCCTCCCATGGACCCTCCGGAAGTCAATATGGTTAAACCTGATGCTGACTAAAATTTCTTTATGAAGGTGTGTATCATGTGCGGGGGGGAGGGCACGAGGTTACGTCCCCTTACCTTCGAACGACCGAAACCCTGCATTCCGATTGTGAATAAACCATCGATCGAGCATCTGGTATCACACCTCTCGAACCTCGGGTTCCACGAGGTCGTCATCACCCTCGGGTACATGGGCGAGGTCATAGAGAAGGCGCTCGGGGACGGGTCACTTTTTGGCGTGGATATCACCTATGTCCACGAAAAGACAAAACTCGGGACGGCCGGGAGTGTTAAGAACGCCCAGCCCCACCTCGACGGGCAGGACTTCCTTGTCGTAGGCGGGGACCATGTCACCGATCTAAATCTCCTTGAATTCTACCGGGAGCATATGAAAGAGCATGTGCCGGCCTCGATCGGTCTCATCAGCATCGAAGATCCTTCCGAGTATGGTATTGCAGAGATCGACGTCAATTACCATATCAAGCGGTTCAAGGAAAAACCGGCACCCGGTGAGATTTTTTCAAATCTTGCGAGTACCGGCATGTACGTCTGCAGTCCCGAGATCTTTGACCATATCCCGGCCGGGAAGAAATTTGATTTTGCCATGGACCTTTTCCCTCACCTGATGCAGGAAGGGTTTACGCTGTCCGGGTGGCTGGCCCGGGGGAACTGGACCGATGTCGGAAGCCCTGCCATGCTCCGCCAGGCGGAAAAATGGAAACTGATGGACATGCCGTTCACGAGCATCAGCGGAGATCTCACGGTGAAGACCGGCAAGATCCAGGGCCCAGTCCAGCTCGGCGATTCGTTCTCCATGGGTGTCAATTCGCGGCTGATCGGGCCGGTGTCGATAGGCGCGGGCACGGCAATAGGGGATAACGTGCTGGTCGGACCCTATACGAGTATCGGTGAGAACTGCCTGATCAAGCAGAATGCCAAGATATTTTCCTGCTCTATTTACAACCGGGTGATTATCGGGAAACATACGACGGTGAGCGGCAGTATTATCGACAATGATACGCTCATCGGTAACGAATGCAGTCTTGAGAATGACACCGTGATAGGGCCGAGAGTGGTAATCAGGGACCATGTAATCATTCATTCGAGGACCCGCCTCTGGCCGGAGGTTATCATTAAGGATAAGGAGATCGTGAAAGAACACGTCCTGAACAGTAAATTCGATGTAAACGTGGAAGGGTCGTGAACATCAGAAGGTTCTGTCACTTTTTTTCCGGGTATATTTTTTTAATTCCCTGATATCGGTAGCCGCTTTACCTGACATTGGTAGTTACTTTACCTGACATTGGTAGTTACTTTACCTGATATCGGTAGCCGCTTTACCTGATATTGATAGCCGCTTTACCTGACATTGATAGCCGCTTTACCTGATTTCGGTTTCCCCCTGGACACCGGAGGTTTCCAGGCATGCATCTCCTGATTACATGCCCCCGGCGGAAGGGTCAACCTTCTCCTATTCTACCCGCCTCACCAGCCGGTGAGTTATGGCGACGAGGGGGTGGCGTGCGTAGTCGAGGACGGCAATATCATTAAGCGTCTGCAGATTCATCGCCCGTGCGGTTCGTTCCATACCGAGTTCGATATCTTCGTCGATCTCGATTACATAGGCGTCGAGGGTCAGTATGCCCATTCTTTTCGCGGCGATTGCCCTGTGGTGACCGTCGACGAGTATTAATTTTCCCGGTCGTCTTACGACGATGAGGGGTTCAGCGAGGCCCTTCCGGATCTCGTACATCCTTCCTTCCAGTTCGTCCTCGTAGATCCTTGACTGGGTGGGAAGGAGGTCATCGATCCTGACCGCCTCACGCTTCAGGGTAGGCGTCACCCCATGGAGTTTTTTGAGGGTCTCCATGAAATTAAATACCTTCTCCGGGGAAACATGCTCGATCTGGGACCTGATCACGTCCGTGTTTGAAATGATTCCCAGAAGGTCGTTGTGCTCGTTCACGACAGGAAGTTTCTGGATACCCGACCGGAAGATAACTCTCGCCGCATCGTTGATGCTCATCTCAGGGTCGGCAACAATGAGATGGTCTGACATCACCTTATCGACCGGGGTCGTCGGCGGGACGAAAAGAAGGTCCCTTGCCGCAATATAACCGACCACCTCATTGCCATCGACCACAGGAAAACCGTCATGACCGGTACTCTGGATCTTTTCAATGACGTCTTTTATTGTCTTGTGAACGTCGATGGTCACGACGTCGTAGGTCATATAGTCTTTGACCTTTTTCTTGTCCATTATACAGCTCTTGACGGGCGATCACATGAAATCATCGGAAATTAGAAAAAATAGGTTATTCAATCTCGATTTTTCCGCCCTTTTGTTCTTTGACTTTCTTAAACCTGATCTCGAGGACACCATTGGTGAACGATGCCTTCGCATTCTTTTCGGTTACTTCGTTAGGAAGGGGAATTATCCGTCGCATCGCGCCGTAGATCCGTTCCCTGACATAATAACCCTTTTTTTCCTCTTCGGTGACGTCCTTTCGTTCAGTGGAAATCTCAAGGGATCGCGGGTTGATAAGCCGGAGGCTGACATCCTGTTTCTCGAGACCGGGAAGATCGGCAACGACGATCACCTCGTCCTCGTGTTCTGAAACATCGACCCTGAACTCCCCGAAAATTCCGGGAAGCATTTTTTCCGTGAATCCGCCGGCGGGCAGGAGCGGGCTCCTGAGGCTGTGGAAACCTGTCCATAATTCATTCCGCAGGTCTTCGAGGTCCTGATCGGTCCAGCCGCCCGGATAAAATCTTCTGATAGCCATGGTAATTTCACCTTTCGACATTCATCCGGATATCCGGATGAGTTACCTTTGGGAGGGTCTTTTATAATATATAAATATTTGTTTTATACGCTATCAGAAATGTAATGTTTATGTTACATCAACCCGCATGCTATGGGGATGAAATCAAAGGATAAGGATAAATCCAAAAACAGGGACAACAAAAAAGCAGGATCCGGCTGGAATGCCACCAAAATTGCAATCGTGGTTGTCGGGGTGCTGTTTGTCGTCCTTATGATTGTTTCTTCGCTGGGCATGCAGTCCCTGAACTTCTTTTCAAGCATAAAACCCGGGGATACGGCGACGGTAAGCTATACCATTCGTGACGACCTTGGCAGGGCAATTGTAACAAGCGACTCAAACGTTTTCAACCAGAGTTATATCAAGGGCGATACCGTATTCTTTTCCCAGCCGCTCCAGGTCCAGGCAAACAGAACGACCACGGCGAACCTGACGAGGATCCCGGTGATAATTGACAGCAGCGGAACAGTTTACCAGTTTGGGTTGTTCAGGGATGAGATGAACCTTATCAGTAAAAGCATCACCGGCATGAAAAGCGGCCAGACAGCTACGATCAGCCTGGTCATGCCATTCGAACGGCTGGAAAATAACCTTTCAAGGGAACAGTTTGACAAAATTGTCAGCGGAACCCATAAGAATTCGAGCGAGTATGCCCCCGGGGACCAGATGATCCTGGCATTTTCGGAGAGTCCGATCGTAAATCTCGACCCGAATACGACACCGGCCGGCCAGTATTTCAGGACATTCTATATCGAAAATATCAGCAGTGATTCGGTTATCATCAAGGGCGGTTATTCTACCATCGACCTGAATATCCAGTCGGTCAAGACCGGTTAATTTTTTCCGGGACCATTAAAAACAAGGATTTTTCCTTCATATATCATAAAAATGTCTTTTTTCACAGACTGTTGCAGAGACCGGCTGTTCTTGTATAGAGGAATTCGTAAAAAACAAATTTTTTTCAAACCACGATCTATTCCGGATAGCCATATATCCTTTTTATACGGCTCGCTACGGATTTCCACCCAGCTTTTCTGAGAACCGCCCCGTCACGGAGCTTGATGTGTGATATGCGGAACCTTCGCCTGCCACTCTGGTATATCTCTCCCACAATAAAGGGGGTTTCCCCATCGCATGAGATGGTGACAGGGATCGTCTTCCATCCGTCATGGATCGATACCCTGACTACCACGTCTTCAATTTCCCGCGTCCAGAGTGTTGTAATCTCCCCGGCCCGGGCTCTCTCCACGCGTTTCGGGCCGGACTCGATCGAGGCCACCTCGACGCCTGCAACCTCCTCTCCGCATTCTGCGACAAGCCTGTCGCCAACTGCACAGATATCGTCAGGAAAGAACTCCACCTGGCAGATCCGTGAATCACCTTCCCTCGAAACGATAGCCTTGACAAAGACAGGCTTTGGGATTTTTTCCTTATCAGTGTGCCATATATGGCCGCAGAGGCTGCATTTGATGAGGAGATCGCGGGACTCCGAAAGGATCTCCTGATCTGTCTCTTCCCCGCATGCCGGGCAGCGTTTCTCAATATACATTGAATAGGATTAGAATCCCTGTTCATATTAAGATGAAGGCAGTAGAGGTCATCACCGCCCGGGGCCATCCCCTTGTGCGGGCGCTGCACAGGACTACCTTTGAAGTCACGAAAGAGCACGAACTTACTCCTGGTGGCGACTGTATCATTGCGGTCGCCGCCGATAAAGGGGCAAAGGACCTCTCCCCTGCATTCAGAACGGTGTTGCGCAAAGAATCGGCCACTCTGAAAACAACTCTCCTTTGCGAAGGATATGTATTAGAAGTTCATTCCGTCGGGGGACCCGGTATCTCGCTCCTTCACCCGACAGACCTTGTGTGGCGCAGGAGCATGTTCTGTTGTGACAGGACCGTCGGAAACAATTCTGATGCCGTCGCACTCTCGATCCCACGCGAAATGATCTCGTGTCTGCGTGACGGTGCGCAGATCCGCATTGAACTGACGGTGGAATGTCCGGACTGAAACCCGTCAGTCGCGTCCGAGCTCGGTAATCTTCATTTCTGCATTTGCGAGGACTTCCTCACACTGTTTTACGAGAACGGCACCCTGTTCATAAAGGCTTATGCTTTCGTCAAGCCCGGTGTCGGGGTCTTCCATTTTCCTGACGATCTCCCTGAGATCGGCCAGGAGTTCCTCAAATTTTTTCGTCATCGGTAATATCCTCCATTACTGCTCTCCCCCTGCCATCGGTCATGCGAAGGTCGATCCGATCTCCCTTGCCAAGGGACCTGATCGAACGGACCACCTGGCCGTTTTTTTCAGCGACACAATATCCCCGTGCAAGCAAAGCGAGTGGATTTTTACCATTAAGACCGGCCTTTACCTCCCCGAGCATCAGTTTTCCTCCCAAAATTTTTCCCCTGACCGATAAGAGGAGGCGTTCTCCCTGGTCTTCGATATATTGCCGGCGATCTGCGACCCTTCTGATCAGCCTTCGTGGATGCAGCCGTTCCCTGAGGATTTCGACGTCGCGACATGCCCTGTCATGCCGGCCGATGAGGATAGTATCCATAGTCCTCCGGTACTCCCGGAGTCCGGCAATAAGTGCCGTCCGGTCCGGTACCACGAGCTCGGCCGCCGCTGAAGGTGTCGGTGCACGTGCGTCTGCAGCATAGTCTGAAAGGGTCGTATCGACTTCATGACCCACGGCGCTTACCACCGGTATGGAAGACGCGGCGATAGCCCTTACCACTTCGGGGTGGTTGAAGGGAAAGAGGTCCTCGAAACTTCCTCCCCCGCGTGCAACAATGATGACATCGGCACGGCCGTCCAGTCTCCTGATCGCCTCTGCTATCTCGATGTGTGCCGTTTCTCCCTGTACAGCGGTAGGCGAGAGGAGAATCTCAACCGGGTACCTGCGGCTGATCACATTCCTGATATCCTGGAGGACCGCTCCTGTCGTCGAGGTGACGACACCGACAACATCCGGAAATAAAGGGAGGGCCCGTTTTCGTTCCTCAAGGAAACAACCTTCCCGGGTAAGTTCGGCCTTCCATATTTCAACAAGGAGATACTTTTCACCGGCACCTGCACGGCGCATCTCATGGACATACAACTGGTACTTGCCCGCCGTCTGGTAGATATCGACATACCCGCGGGCAATGACGTGCATGCCGTCTTCCGGGCTGAACGAGAGCTTCTGGCCCTGCGACTGCCACATCACGCAGTGAATTACCGATGTCTCATCATGGCTTCGCTCTGATAGCGAAAAGTAACGGTGTCCCCGTGAATGGTGCTTGAAATTGGTAATTTCTCCCTCGACGAGGATGTCCTGGAGCCGTTCGTCAAGAAAGAGTTCCCTGATAATCGAAGACAGCTCTGAAACCCGCAGTACGCGACTGTCCGACCCCTTCTGCCATCGTTCGAGCGTTCCCTGCCCGGAGCTCATATCAAATCTATTATTGCCCGTGTGGATATTAACTACGATCATGGTGCATTTCTCGGTTTCGAGCATGTTTTTCCATGAATATCCCGGGGATGAAATTTTTGGTTTCATTGAGGAAAGCGGTCTTGACGGGGTAGAGTTCTGGCCGGAAACTCCGGATTTCTGGCTCCGGGGATTACCCCTTCCGGAACTGCAGGGCTGGCTCGGGGACCACCCTTCTCTTACCAGCATTACGGTCCACACACCAATCCTCGATCTCAACCCGTGCTCGATAAACCCGGGAGTGGCGGCGTTATCGGTCAGGCATGCTCTCGAATCCCTCGAACTTGCCCGGCAGATCGGCGCTTCGGTCTTTACGGTTCACCCAGGGAGGAGGACGGCAAAACGGGTACCGACAGCTGCTGACTACGCCCGTTTTAATGTTATGATCGACCGGCTCAGGGAGGTGGCGCGGTCATCTCCGGTACACGTTGCAATCGAGAACATGGAGCGTAAAATAAACTCTCTCCTGTGCTCTCCCGAGGCCCTTCGGGAACTTCTCGACCGGGAATCCTGGCTGTATTGCACTCTCGATGTCTCTCATGCGATGGGGACATCTCTCGATGAAGTGGTGCGATATATCGACCTCTGTGCAGACCGGCTCGTTAATGTCCATGTCGCCCGGGCACACGACGGCCTGATGCACCTTCCCCTGGGCAGGCATGCGGATGGAGCGACCGTTCTCCGCGTACTTGGGGAATACGGGTATGAAGGGAACCTCACCCTCGAGATCGAGGACAGGAATTTCGACCACGATTATTCCTCCGAAGAAAAATGTCTGCTTCTCATGAAAGAACTTGAATTTATGAAAGAATGCATCGGTTAATCGCTGGTTTTATGTAAGCAGACCGCAATAATGTGTTTAAGTTCCATGAACTGTTATTCTCTCTCCAGTCCGGCGGCGAAGGACCAATGATCGATTATCCTCTCAATATCGCCCTTTTCATCATCTGCCTGGTCCTGTCCGCATTTTTTTCAAGTGCGGAAGTCGCACTGATCGCGATGAACCGCGTGAAGGTCCGCACACTGGTAAACGAGGGCCGGAAAGGAGCCACGGCACTTGCCATACTCAAGGACAACCCCGACCACATCCTGATCACCATCCTTATCGGGAACAGCATCGTTAACGTCGGCGCCGCCGCGATCGCCACGGCAGTCGCCATCGATGTATACGGGGATATCGGGATCGGTATTGCAACAGGTTTCGTCACCATCGTACTCCTGATCTTCGGCGAGATCGGTCCGAAGATTTATGCTACGCGGGCGAAAGCGGACTATCCTCTCACGGTGGCTCCCATAATCCTGGTTTTATCGAAAATTCTCTCGCCTGTCATCTGGGTTGTCGACAGGTTCAGCCATACCGGGGGATCGACCGGACTCGGGGAGCCAACCGTTACTGAAGAAGAGATCAAGGAGTGGATCGACGTCGGTCGGGAGGAAGGCAGTATAGAGGCCGAAGAAAAAAAAATGCTCTATTCGGTACTCGAATTTGGAGACACCACTGCCCGCGAGATCATGACCCCGCGGATCGATGTCTCGATGATCGAGGACACAAGCACGGTGGATACCGCAGTAAAATTGTTCAATGAAACCGGTTTCTCCCGGATACCGGTGTACCAGGACTCGGTGGACAACATCATCGGGGTCCTGAATGTAAAGGACGTCTTCACGGTCGCCTTGTCAGGCAAGAAAAAGACCTCGATCCGGGAGATCATGTACGACCCTTACTTTGTCCCCGAGACAAAGAAGATCGACGACCTCCTCAAGGAGCTCCAGGTCAGGAAAGTCCAGATGGCGATTGTTCTTGACGAGTACAGCAGTTTTGCAGGAATCGCCACGGTCGAGGACATCCTCGAGGAGCTCGTCGGCGATATCCTCGATGAGTTCGATACCGAGGAACCCGATATTACCAGGATCAGGGACGGAGAATTTATCGTCGACGCACAGATATGGGTCGAGGACCTCAATGACGAACTCGATATCAGCCTCCCGGTCGATGAGTCGTACGAGACGCTGGGAGGTCTCCTTATCGAACGCCTGGGCCATATACCTCACCCCGGCGAGAGTGTTGCAATTCCCGAGGCCGATTCGGTACTCGTTGTGGTCCAGATGCGGGGCAGACGTGTTGTCAAGATAAAAATCCTTGTCAGGCCCGATAAAAGCGGTGATACCGGTAATGAACCCCATGACTGACCCCGGACAGAAAAAGATCATCGTACTGGCATCAGGACGCGGTTCGAATTTCCAGGCAATCATCGATGCGCTTGAATCAGGGGATATCCCGGCGACGTGTATCCGTCTGATAACCGATAATCCTTTTGCGTATGCAATCGAAAGGGCGCAGAATGCCGGTATTCCCGTCTCGGTAGTGGATTTCGAGGCGTTCCCTTCAAAAACTCAGTATGAGGAAGCCCTGCTCGCAGTTCTCGCGGAATGTAATCCCGACCTGATACTCCTCGCGGGGTACATGCGGATTGTAGGACCGGACATCGTGCGCAGATTCCGTGGCCGCATAATAAATATTCACCCCGCATTACTACCTTCGTTTCCCGGGCTCCACGGCCAGCGGCAGGCTGTCGATTACGGTGTCAAGGTATCGGGATGCACGGTCCATTTCGTCGATGAACAGATGGACTCGGGGCCGATTATTGTCCAGGCATGTGTCCCGGTCCTCCCCGGCGATGATGAGGATACCCTTGCAGAACGGATACTTCACGAGGAGCATCTCTGTTTTCCACGGGCCGTAAAACTTTTTTGCACCGACAGGCTCCGAATCAGGGGAAGAGTCGTCGAAATTCTCGAATGAATGGATTGATCCGGTGTCCTGATCGACCGTGTTAAATCGCAAAAACCGCCCGTTAATCGCTCATGATTGGCCCGGTTTCCCGGCTGCGACCTGTCGATGATCCATTACCTGGTGGCAGCGGGAATAGCGGGATCCTTGCAGGTACGGAGACGATGACGGGATAACATCTCTACCTGTTCCTCAGCATACCCGGGGACCAGTCCGGAACCTGATCAATCGACATCACCGGGCCGTACCGGAGAGACCGGAGGTGATCCGGGATCCGCTATCCGGGCATTCGGTAACTACAGCGGTTATATCATATCGGGAAGTACATCATGTGAAGATACGCAGGTGCCTGATGACCGGGAGACCCAGGAGTGCAGAGACAAAAAGGCTGGCAAATGAACGGATCAACGTCCTGTTCCAGAGGGCTGCAGAATTCTTTCCCGAGCACCCAGGCTGGAGCGACCGCTGCGTAACCCTCGCGAGAAAAATTGCGATGCGGCAGCGTGTCGGCCTCGACCGGGAACACCGGCGAAAGATCTGCCCGCATTGTTACCGGTTCCTCGTACCCGGCGTGAATATGCGTGTCCGGATCAGGAACCGGATGGTTGTTGTCACCTGTTTTCACTGCCACCGGCAGTCCAGGTTTCCTTTCAGGAGGGTATGATGAGCCAGTCGCATGGAAGTACCTGGCGGAAAGCCGCCGAAGGCCGGAAACCAGGTGCGGGTGCCCCGTACAGGCGGGCAGTAAAATCTGCAGAAAATGCACGGAAGCCCCGGGACAGCAGACCGGGTGCAAAGCAGGGAGCGAAGGCGGTATCGCGGAATACCGGGAGACCCGATGCCGGCACCCTGATGCAGGAGCTGAAACCTACCGTCTGGATAGGAAAGCAGGGATGCACCGGGACCATCATCAATGAAGTTACCGCCCAGCTCAAAACAAGGAAGGTAGTCAAGGTCAAATGGCTGCAGAATACCGAGATAATCCCCGAAGATCTGGCACGGGCCGCAGGCGCCCGCCTTCTCGGTGTCAGGGGGAGGACACTCGTCCTCGAAGAACGGAGAAGATTGTGATTTTTTCCAAATTTCGGGGAATTCTGTCCCGATTATTTCAGCACTCCTCGAAATATATAAAAATGTATTGAACAAATAAGTAAAGACTGTTATATCGATAACGTGACAGTGAGGTCTTACCATGACAACAGTATATGATACCCCGGTTGACCTGCTCATCAGGAGCGTGGCCGCGGAGCTGAAGAAGCGCCCCGAGTTCACTCCTCCCGAATGGGCGGCATTTGCAAAGACCGGGGTCCACAAAGAGCAGCCTCCCCAGGACCCTGACTGGTGGTTCGTGAGGACGGCATCGATATTCCGCCGGATCTACATAGACGGGCCGGTGGGAGTCGAACGGATGAGAAGTTTCTATGGCGGGAAGAGAAACCGCGGGTCCAAACCGTCACAGTTCCGGAAAGGCAGCGGATCTGTGCTTCGGAAGGCGTTCCAGCAACTAGAAGCAGCCGGATTTGTCCTCCATGACAAAACAGGCCGCCGTGTTTCACCCCAGGGCGCATCGTTCCTCGACGGGGTCGCGATGAGCCTGAAGCCGGATGCAATGGAAGGAACCCCGGAACTCGCGAGATATTAAGGGAGATATCCATGGGTGACGATGAGCTCGCTGAAATCCGCAGGAAGCGCCTTGCCCAGCTCCAGCAGCACCAGAGCGATCAGCAGGACGAGGCGGAACGGCAGCGACAGCTCGATGCGCAGATACACCTGGTCCTCATGCAGATCATGGAGCCTGAGGCACGGGAACGCCTGAACACCATCAAGCTGACCAAGCCTGATTTCGCGAAAGCCGTTGAACAGCAGCTCGTGCTCCTTGCCCAGAGTGGCCGCTTAAAATCGAAGATCACCGACCAGCAGTTCAAGGATCTGCTCCGGCAGCTGACTCCGACCAAGAAGGAGTTCAGGATTTCGCGTAAAGGATGAAGGCCGGAGTGCTCTTTTCCGGAGGAAAAGACAGTGCTCTCGCGGCAGTCCTGCTCTCCCGGGATTATGAGGTGGAACTGAATACCTTCGTATTCGGGGGGGATGTCCCCGATCAGGCAGTGACCGAAGCGGCTGCATCGCTTGGGCTCCCTCACAGGACGAGGGCATTCGGTGAACCGGTCCTCCCGCGTGCAGTCGATCTCGTGGTACGATGCGGATATCCGAACGACGCCATCAATATGGTCCATCTCGAGGCCGTGACTGCCCTGTCGGCAGAATACCGGGTGGTTGCAGACGGGACAAGGTTCAATGACCGGGTGCCGATGCTCCCGAGATCGGAAGTCCAGCGGCTTGGGAACCGGTACGGGTGTGCATATGTCCGTCCCCTGCTCGGTTTCCCCAAAACCGAGGTGGATCGTCTTGTGGCACGCCACCTCGTGGTACGTCATGGTGAAACCGGTACAATCCCAAACGGGGATTATGAGCGGGCAATAAGGAAAGAAATGCAGGCAAGGGGATATAACCTGGCAGATTTTTTTCCAGGCCACCACGAACAGTCCCTTGTCATAACAAAGAATTTGGAGAAAGAGAATGAGTAAACTATCAAAAGGTCGTAAAATCCGGCTTGCCAAAGCCTGTGACCAGAACAGGCGTGTCCCCCAGTGGGTCATGGTCAGGACTAAGCGGAAGGTCGTGTCGCACCCGAAGCGGCGCAACTGGAGAAAAAGCACGTTGAAGGTGTAACCCTATGGCAGAAAAGATGCAGGAGCATGTATATATAATCCCTCTCCGCGATGTGAAACGGACACCACGGTGGAAGCGGAGCAGCACCGCGATCAAGGATATCCGGTCGTACCTGAAGAAACACATGAAGAGCGAAGACGTGAAGCTCGATAAGAGCATCAACGAGCATGTCTGGGCCCGTGGAAGCCAGAAACCGCCGGCAAAGATCCGTGTCCGTGCAATGAAGTTCGAAGACGGGCAGGTCCAGGCCGAGCTCGCCGGTGAATAAGATGGAAAGGACGGTCTCGTTTGGAGGCGACCCCAATATCGGCGTTTTTATGCGGGTATTTGAGGATATTGCCGTCATCCCCCCCGAGACCCCGGCGGAGCTCCGGGTAAAGCTCAAAGAAGCCCTCTCGGTCGACCTTGTCGTGACCTCCATCCAGGGAAGTTCCATCATCGGATCTCTTCTTGCCGGCAACAGCCGTGCATTTATCGTGAGCGGGCTCGCAACAGGCGAAGAAGAAGCCGTCCTTTCAGAATGCCGTGAAGTATTCCGGCTTGAACATACCATGAATGCGGCCGGCAACGTCATCCTTGCCAATGACTCGTTTGCCGCCGTGCATCCCGACATGCCGTCCGATACGATGAAGGCAGTTGGTGAGGTACTCGGTGTACCGGTAACGAAACTCACCTTCGGCGGCATCAAGACGATCGGCATGGCGGCCGTCGCAACGAATAAGGGGATCATCGTCCACCCAAGGAGTTCCCGGGCAGAAATTACCAGGCTCGAGGAACTGGTCGATATTCCCGTCGGTACAGGGTCGGTAAACATGGGTTCAGGGCTCATCGGGGCGGGACTGCTCGTAAACGGATCGGGATATCTTGCAGGCCTTGCAACGAGCGGATTTGAACTTGGAAGAATTGAAGACGTATTTGGTTTTCTGGAGTAAATTATGGAGAACAGTACTTTTGAAGTGAAAGGCACATTCAGGATAAGCGATGAATGGAAGCCCTATAAAAAAATTATCAGCGCACCCAACGAGGAGCAGGCAAAGGAACAGACGATGGCGGTCATCGGGAGTAAGCACCGCCTGAAAAGAAGGTATATCACCATCGAGTCTGTGACTACTGTACATGGTGAGTAATATGGACCCCGTGGACCCGCGCGAGTTGCAGGCGCTCCAGCACTATCTTTCCGAATACGGGCAGCAGGTTGAGATATTCACGAACCAGCTCCAGCTGCTCGATGAGGGAAGAATGGAGGCGACAGCGGCGATCGAGGTCCTGAAATCGATCCAGGAGACAGGCGGCTCAGAAATTGTTCTTCTCCAGGTCGGTGGCGGGGCAAGCGTCAGGGCAAAAGTCCTTGAACCTGACAGGGTGTTCGTCTCGATCGGGTCAGACGTCGTCGTAGAACGGACAAATGCCGATGCAGTCGAGTATTTAAAAGACCGTATTACCGAGATGGAAGCCTCGGGTAAGAAGGTTGCAGAGACAATCGAGCGTATCCGGTCCCAGATGAATGAAATAGCCCGCCGCATCGAAACCGGCTACCAGCAGGCGCAGGCAGTGGCGCAACAGCAGGGACAGCGCTGAAGGGATTCCTCCGGGAGGCCTGGTATGTTCGAGTCGCTGAAATCCCGGTTGAAAGAAGTTCGATCCAGGCTCGATAACGACATCGGGACTGCTGCCGGATCTACGGGAGATCCAGGGCTGTCGCGGGATGAACAGCATGACCGGAATGTTCAGCCAGGAGATCCGGATAACCGGAATGTCCAGTCACGACAACCGGATAACCGGAATATCCAGTCACGACAATCGGATAACCGGAACGTTCAGGCAGGAGATCCGGATAACCGGAATATTCAGGCCGGTCAGCAGGCCGGAATTGTCGACCGGGTAAAAGCCCTTGTCAGGGACGGGGAACTCATCATCGGCGAGGGGGATGTAAGGAACGCAATCGACGAGCTTGAGATCGTGCTCCTCGAAAACGATGTCGCGTTTCCTGTCACCGAAGAGATCCTTGCCAACCTCAAGAGGCAACTTGTCGGCCGGCGAAGGAAAATAGGGGAATCCGTCGATTCGATAGTCCTTTCAGCGCTTAAGACCTCACTGAAGGACGTCCTCGGAGACGGGTTCGACCTTATCTCGTACATCAAGACCCACGAGCATCCGGTCAAGATCCTTTTTACCGGGGTGAACGGGACAGGAAAAACAACGACCGTTGCCAAGGTCGGGCATTACCTGAAAAAAAATGGTATTTCCGTTGTCATCGGTGCGGGAGATACGTTCCGTGCCGGTGCGATCGAGCAGATTGACGTCCATGCCGAACGGATAGGAATTAAAATCATCCAGCACCAGCAGGGGGCAGATCCATCTGCCGTATTGTTCGATACCGTTCAGTATGCCATCGCACATAAGATCGATGTTGTCCTTGGAGATACCGCAGGGAGGTTTCACAACCGTGCCAACCTGATGAACCAGCTCGATAAGATCAGGAGAGTGATACAGCCGGACCTTATTGTGTATGTCGATGAAGCAGTCGCGGGTAACGATGCGGTTATCAGGGCCGATGAATTCGAGAAGACGGTGGGCGCCGATGCCGTAGTCCTTACAAAGGCCGACATGGACCCCCGGGGAGGTGCCGCAATCTCTATCGCCCACACGATCGGAAAACCGCTCATGTTCCTCGGCACCGGTCAGGGATATGAGGACATCACCCCGTTCTCGCCCGACCATGTAATCGGAGAACTCTTTTCGGAGGAGTCCTGATGCTCGACAAGCTGGGAAGTTCACTAAAGGACGCGATGAAGAAGCTTGCCGGGAGAAGCGTGGTCGACCGGGCCGCGGTGGACGACCTCGTCAAAGATCTCCAGCGGGCCCTTCTCCAGTCCGATGTCAATGTCAAGCTGGTGATGAACCTCTCTAACGCCATCAAGACACGGTCCCTGGATGAGGAGCTCCCGAAAGGAATGGCAGTCCGCGAGCACGTGCTCAGGATTGTCTACCAGGAACTGGTAAAACTGATGGGAAAGGGGACCGATGTCACGCTCGGTTCCCAGACAATCCTGATGGCAGGGCTCCAGGGAAGCGGCAAAACAACCACGACGGCAAAACTCGCGCGGTATTTCCAGCGCAAAGGTCTTCGTGTCGGGGTGATCTGCGGCGATACCTTCCGTCCGGGTGCCTACGAACAGCTCTCCACGCTCTGCGCAAAGATCAACATTCCCTGTATCGGGAACCCGAAGGAGAAGGATGCCCTGAAAATAGTCCGCGAGGGCCTGCCCGCCCTGTCCCATGTCGAGGTGATCATTATCGATACCCAGGGCCGCCATGCACTCGAAAACGACCTTATCCAGGAAATTATCGAGATTAATACGATTGCGAAGGCGACGCACCGCTGGCTCGTGATCGATGCCGCACTGGGTCAGCAGGCGAGCGAGCAGGCCCGCAGGTTCCACGAGGCGATCAATATCGACGGTGTCATCATCACCAAGATGGACGGGACGGCAAAGGGTGGCGGTGCGCTGTCCGCTGTTTCCGAGACACAGAGCGGGATCGTTTTCATCGGAAGCGGGGAAACCATCGATGACCTTGAACGGTTTGATCCGGACGGGTTCATTTCCCGGCTTCTCGGCATGGGTGACTTAAAGGCCCTCGTTGAAAAAGCCGAGGAGACGATTGCCTCGGGCGACTTCGACGTCAATGCGATGATGAGGGGCAAATTCACGCTGAGGGACATGTACAAGCAGCTCGAATCGCTGAATAAAATGGGCCCGCTCAAACAGATCATGAGCATGCTTCCCATGGGGAACATGCAGCTCCCCGAAGGGGTGCTGGACGTCACCAGCGTGAAGATGACCCGGTACCGCATCATCATGGATTCGATGACCAGCGCCGAGCTCGATGATCCTGCGCTCCTCAGCTCGTCGAGGATCCAGAGGATTTCCCATGGAGCGGGGGCGAAACCAGAGGAGGTCCGTGAGCTTCTCAAATATTATAAGACGATGAAGCGTGCACTGAAGGGCGTCAGGGGAGGGGGAGGAAAATTCGACCTCCAGCGGATGATGAAACGGTTCGGCGGGTAGTCAGGGATGACTGTTTTTGCCGTAATCGGGCACGTCGCAAAGACCACCGGGGATTTTACCCTCAATGACATGCCCGGCGGTGCCGGCCGGCTGGACGTCCTGTGCCGTTGTGTCAACACGTCTCTTTTTCTGTCCCATGACCTCAGGCGGGACGTAACGGTTTATGCAGTCCTCCTTGGCGGTACGGACGCCCCGAAAACCGTGATGATTTCCGGGGAAAAGGTCAGGTACTTAAACCCGGATGAGCGGAGTGCAGGCTCCCTCATCAGGAAGGCGCTGGAGATCCCGGCCGGCGAGGAATTCAGGGAATCGACAAAAGGGGTATTTGTCAGACGCGGAGGTCTGGATCGCCTGCTCCGTGAATATGAATTTTCGGTGCTGGACGAAGGGGGCATGGATATTGCCGCAGCCAAAGACCTGCCCGGTGCGTTCATTCTCTCCGATCACATGGACTTTACCGCGGATGAGCAGGAACTGATGAAATGCCTGCCAAAATACTCCGTGGGACCGCGGGTACTCCATGCAGATCATACTATTACGGTCGTGCTGAATTGCATTGATCGAAGGATGGCCGGGATTGAGTAGCCTGGCAGAGAACCCGGGGAACTATACGAGATCGAATTATTTCATTAACTGGTTTTCCTCCATCCCTTTCGGCCTTTGTGACCTCCCCGGGGGTACTATACGAGATCGAATTATTTCATTAACCCCGGATCCACGACATTATAATACCGGGTGTTCAGATAGTTTAGAGAAATTCAGATCGTGATCAGGCATACTCCGGGAAACAATACATGGATAACACAGGAACGGAAAAACAACCGGAACCGGAACTCCTCAAAATTGTTGGATCAATACTCACCTACGGTGAGATCTGCGATCATTGTCTCGGCCGGTTCTTCGGGAAACGGTCCTTTGGGTTGCCGAACGATGCACGGGGGAGATCATTGCGGATTGCTTACCTGATATCGGAAAATCTCCCCTTTAAGGAACCTGAAGGCATGTGCTGGGTGTGTAACAATGCATTCGACACTATCGGCAGGTGGGCAGACCGGGCAGTCAGTGCGCTCGAAGGGATTGAATTCTCGACGTTCCTTGTCGGTACCCGGGTACCCCCCCTCATCGCGGAAAGCGAGGAGATGGTCTGGAGCGACCTCGGGCTTTCCGATCCCGAACCCCTGAAATCCGAGATGAACCGGGAAGTCGGGAAAGCGATCGGGATGAAGAGCGGGAAAAATGCTGACCTGGTAAACCCCGAGATTGTTATTATCCTCGACCTTGCCGGGGATAACGTGGAAATCCAGGTCAACCCGGTCTTCGTTAGCGGAAGGTACATGAAATATGAACGGGGGATTCCTCAGACCCACTGGCACTGCAGGGCATGCCACGGGGCGGGATGTGAGCGGTGCAATTTTACGGGAAAAATGTACCAGGATTCGGTCGAGGAATTAATCGGGCGGCCCGCTGCCGGGGCACTCGGCGGGGAAAATGCCGTCCTTCACGGGGCGGGTCGCGAGGATATCGATGCCCGGATGCTCGGAACGGGCAGGCCGTTCGTCCTGGAAATTGTCGCTCCCCATAAACGATCGATGGACCTCGATGAACTTGAGACCCTGATCAACACATCGGCAGAAGGCCGGGTTTCTGTCAAATTATCGCGCTGGTGTGGCCACGAGGATGTGGAAACCATTAAAACGAACAAAGCGCATAAAAAATACAGGATCCTGGTCGGGGTGGATGGCCCCGTACCTCTGGAAAAGCTGTGTTTGGCGATTTCCACTCTTTCGGGAGCGATAATAGATCAGCGCACCCCGGAACGGGTTGCACACCGTAGGGCCGATAAGATACGAAAACGTCGTGTCCTCGATATTGGCTACATCGGTGAAGAGGATGGGCGGTTCCTCGTTGAAGTGACCGGGGAAGCGGGCCTTTACATTAAAGAGCTGATATCCGGCGATAACGGGCGAACGCACCCGAGCCTGACCGAGGTCCTCGGCATGCCTGCACGCGTCGAACGGCTCGACGTAATACAGGTCGAAGGAGCAGAACAGGAGTGAACGATTAATTATGGCACATCATAACGGTCCGCGCAAGAAAACACGTTATAAACTGAAGAAGGCCCTCAGGGAGCGGGGGATCTCCCCGGTAACATCGGTTATCCAGCAGTTTGCAATCGGGGAAAAAGTCCATATCGTATGCAACCCGAGTGTCCAGAAGGGCATGCCCCACCGCAGGTTCCACGGCAAGACCGGGACAGTTCTTGAGAAGCGCGGGCGTGCCTGGGTACTTGAGATCCGTGACGGGAATGCGGATAAAGTCGTAATTGCGCGATCGCAACATCTAAAAGCACAGAGATAAATAAACCTTCAGGTAACGGCATGAAAGTCAAAGCAGTTCTTTCTGAAGAGCGGATCACCTTATCTGAACTCCGTGAGCAGTTGCAGGCGACGGAGGCCCAGCGTATCGAAAGTGGTAAGGAGATGCCCTACGAACTCAGGAAGAGTATCGAGCATGCCAATAACCTTGCAAAGACCAGTCCCGAAAAGTCCCGGGACCTCGTGAATGCACTCCTGAACCTCGATAAAATGAAACCTGATATCGCATTCCGCATCGCAAACGTGATGCCACGGACGCGGGACGAGCTCCGTGCGGTCTATGCGAAAGAAAAGTATACCTTATCAGGCGAAGAACTGGACGCAATCATAAACCTGGTAAAAACCCATTTCTGATCGGTGACCCATGAAGGCTGACAAGAAGGAGATCAATGCAATAGTACTCGATGTCCTCCAGAAAGGTCATCCTGACGACCCGCGTCCTGTTTTTAAACGTGAACCGGTCATCCAGGCAATAGGAATTGAGCAGTTCAAGCTCCTCGAACTCGTCCCGAAAAAAATTGAGATCCAGATCCACGACAAAGTCTATATCGGCGATGGGGAACGGGAAAAGATCGAACGCGTAAAGCGCAGGATCGGTTATGACGAGCTGACCCAGACCGCGAAACTGGAACTGCCGTTCGTCGTCGAGCAGCTCGTACAAGAGCATGAGAAGGAATACGTTGATTTTTTCAACAAATCGATCTCGATCAGCCCCAAGCTCCATATGCTCCATCTCCTCCCGGGGATTGGGAAGAAACTGATGTGGGAAATTCTCGAAGAACGGGCGAAAAAGCCGTTCGAGAGTTTCTCCGATATCAGTGCACGGATTAAGTCCATCCCCCACCCGGAAAAGATGATTATCAGCCGGATCATGGAAGAACTCCAGGACCCCGACGTCAAGTACCACGTGTTCACCTCGAAATGAAGGCCCCGAAAGACCAGCACTTCCTTGTCGACGAGAATGCTGTCCGGCGGATTGCAGGTCTCGTTGATGTTAAAGATCGTCTCGTCCTTGAGATCGGGCCGGGCAGGGGGATACTTACCCGAGCCCTTCTTGCGAGGGGGGCCCATGTCCGTGCCGTTGAAATTGATCATGACCTCTTTTCTGACCTGGAAGAGGACTTTGTGGATGATATTTCTCATCGCCGGCTGGAATTGATCCAGGGCGATGCGACAAAGTGTGAACTTCCGGAATTTGATATTGTTGTCTCAAATCTTCCCTATTCAGCCTCTTCCAAAATCACATTCAGGCTCCTTGATAGGGGTTTTGAGACCGCCGTCCTGATGTACCAGAGCGAGTTTGCCCACCGGATGCTTGCGCCGGTCGGCACCCCCGGCTGCGGGAGGCTCTCGGTGATGGTCCAGACCTATGCCTGCGTGGAGAAGTGTTTCGAGTTGTCCCCGAACTGCTTCTCCCCAAAACCGCAGGTGAGGTCCATGGTTGTGAAAATCATGCCGAGAGGGCCGATATTCGAGATCGGCGACCGGAAACTCTATGCCGATATCGTCAGGGCCCTCTTCTCGCACCGGCGGAAAACGGTGAGGAACTCTCTCAAGGGATCTTCGGGGATACTTGACAAGGGATTTGTGAGCTATGTGCTTGGCCTGCTTCCCGAAGAGATATTGTCATCCCGCCCTGAAGAGTTGTACCTCGAGGACTTTGCGACGATCACGAATGTCGGGATGGGATATCACCACGGATATGCGGGGTCTCCCGATCATTCTGTTACCGATGACTGAACCCGGATACGTAACCAGAGAAGAAAAGCGATACGATAACGATGCCTGGCAACGCTCCGCAGGCTGGTCAGATGGTTTTTCGAAATTTGGAGAACAAATAATCGTAATTCTATACCATTATACTTTGTCGGATATTGATTGATGAACAATCGATACCATCAGGGATACTCACCGAACCACTTCCGGGGCGCCCGCAGGGAGCCTGGAACTATCTCCGTCGGGCCGGACAGAAAAGATCTTTCAAATTCAAAATATATCGATAATAATACATGATCTGTTTATCGTGAGACAATTACAATGAAACGATTTCCTGATTCCGGCCGCTATGATCCAGACCAGATTTATCAACCGGAGGCAGATACCTACCTTCTCGTTGAAGTTGCTCAAAAAGAGATACGGTCAGCGGATCGGGTCCTTGAAATTGGTACCGGGACCGGGTATATCGGGAGTCACCTTACCGGGTATGCATCGCTGATTGTTACTGATATCAATCCCCATGCTTGCCTCGCGGCAAAAGAGAAAGGGCTTGAAGTGATCAGGACTGATATGTTCGACGGGATTTGCGGGCACTTTGATCTTGTTATTTTTAACCCACCCTATCTGCCCACCCAGGACGACGAGCGAATAGTCGACTGGCTGGAATATGCCCTGGATGGCGGACATGCCGGTAGGTCGACGATAATACAATTTGTGACAGGGGTAGGTCGTATTCTCGCACCCGGCGGGAGGGTATTGTTGTTGATATCTTCACTGACCGGCGTTGAAGAGGTTATTGAACTGTTCCAGGGGAATTCTTTTTCTGCGGGAATAATTGCGAAAAGGAAGATTTTTGACGAATATCTCCTCATTCTCCGGTGTTACCGTATGACCGGGGATGAAGATGAGGCACTGGATCGGGGCTAAGTAATTTTCCGGAAGAAAACTCGGTAAAAAGAAAGGGTACCTGGGCCAGGCGACTACCGAAGCAATGAAACTCTGGATCAGGGAAATCACCCAGGAAGAGATAGCGAAGGATGCACTCCAACTTATGGAAACATCTGTCGATTACGGTTCCTGGCATTACAAAGGCAGAGAGGAGTTGCATGACCGCGATAAGAACTAACCCTCAAGATTCCGGGGTCATCCTCTCCATTGATCGATACCAATATTTTTTGCTACCTGTTTGATGCAAGGAATCCTGGAAAATCAAAAATATCGAGGAATCTTATTTCCCGCTGCTTTCATTCGGAATGTAATTATTCCGTTTCGGTACAGAATCTCGCAGAATTTTCGGTTGTCGTAAATGAAAAAATACCGGTTCCGATCCCCTGGAAGGTTCTTAGCAGGTTTATTTCTGATATCGAACAATTTGAAGGCTGGAATGTTATTGGCTATACTGCTTTTACGATATCTTCGGCACTTGAGTGCCAGAGGGACTACTCATTACATTTCTGGGATGCCCTCCTTGCTGCAACCATGAAAGAACAGGGAATTGGTACCATTTATACCGAAGACAAACATCTCTCTAAAATTCCCTGGCTCAATACGGTGAACCCTTATAATGGCAGAGAATCCTCACTTCAGGCCAGGTAAAAAAGTAAACGGGTTGTTGAGATCGATATCACTGTTTTTCAAAGAAGGGAAAAATATCTGGAATTAATTTATTCTTCCTTTATGAGGACTACACCAGCGATCAACACTGCCAGTATTCCTATCGTTGCAAGCAGCTGTGTTGTTTCAACCGGTGAATAGTTGATGATGAGGACCTGCCGTATCGTGCCGGTCAGGCCTGCGATGAGCAGGGCCCTCACAGGGACATGTTTCGTCCTGAAATACACGGTCACCGTTTCGAATAAGACGATAATCGTGATGGTAAGAAGTATGGAGGTAATGACCGGGTAAAGATTTTTGGCAAAATCCTGGGTAACTATCAATTTTGCAATGAGCAACGCACAATCATAGAGCGATGCAACGGCGACAATAGTGAGCATGATTGCGACAAAGAAATAGATGACGAGCGGGATGTAGGAAAATACGTTAATGATAATGTTCATCCGCGGTGATGGATCTGTCATGACGGACCTCGTTTCGTTATAATAATCGGTTATTCGGGGAGATAATGGTGTCGCGG
>DATKKE010000032.1:0-5175 GCA_035543455.1 Methanoregulaceae archaeon | reverse complement strand
GTGCATGTAGCGGTGAACAAATCAGCATTCATATAGGAAAAGGAGATACTTACTTCCTCCCCATCCGCTTAGTGCGGCACCCCTCCTCGCTCAATCGCATCCCACCGATGAACATAATCCAAAAAACGAACATTTGCCACCATTTTCACCTCTTTTCCCCACAATATCCTATATTCCACTTAGTGATCCCTATATTCCGACGGTAACCTACATGGTTAAGATTCCCATACAAAATGTAAAAGATTTTTAACGTTTTATAAGCGTTAGAATCGAAAATCAGAAGGTTTAAGGGGTATCCCCTCATTGGTTGTTGGTCATTGCCGGGTTTAGGGAAGATCCGGTCAATCCAATGACAGGATTGTAAAACGATAAACGCAAAAGGGTTAAAACGAAGGGGGTACTCCCTCGGGTCCCGTTCGGGTACAAGTCGAATCGCAGCACACCGAGAGGAGTTAAAAAAATGTTTTTCCTCTCTCTTTATAATGGTGTCGGATATGGCAAAGAGCCGTGATTCAGCCTTTATAGATAAAACCCTCTTCAGGGGAAAGGCAACACCATTCCGCGCCGGAGGATATGGAGACCCTCTTTCTTGTATCCAGGTCCGCTATTTTTGCAAAAGGGTAACCTATCTCTTTTTTTTATCGTCTCACCCACCATTACTTTTCCCGCTGGAATCGGGAAAAACAGGAACGAAAGACTATGAAGAAAACAACCTTTTATTCACGTGATACCGTGGTTGTGTATGAAATAGCGACCGGTTGTAATGGTATCGGGGACTTCCGCCAGGAACAGGGACCGATCATGAAACGCGAGGAGTCAGAATGTTAGAACAAGAAACCAGATGCTCCCCCCGCAATCCCGACTTTGCACGGAAGGATGAAGAGGGAGCAATTACTGAGCTTAACAATGTTAGGCAAAATAGGTATGCATCAGTACGGTATGCAACAGCAGTGCATGCATCGGTACTGTACGCATCAGTACGGTATGCTCTCCTGGCGCTGACCAACGATCCTTGTGGGGTGTCCTGATGTTTCGGGCCGCGGGAAATCCCCTTCCCGAAGATGTGAAAATCTGTCCGGTAATATCGAACGGGCATGATGTAATCCTTTGTCAGCGATCCAACTGCTATGCAGCCTACCCCGTCCGCCTGATGGGAGAGACCTGCTGGTTCTGTGCCATTATCGACGGTCCCGGTAAAATCAGGAATCAGTCATCCGGAATAATCGTACGGTGAACCATGCCGGACGATATCAAACGGGCGCTTGCCCTTCTCTTTACCCCGGGTACGGTTATCGAACTCCGGGCCATTCTCGACAACGGGACCATGGCCTCGGGGTACTACGACGATACGGACCAGCTCGCCCTTGACGCAGAGAAAGTCGAAGGGGCGAATGCAAAGGGCATCTATGTAACCCTGAACGAACTCGACCCGGCCCTGCTTGCCCGGTCATCGAACCGTATCAGGATGAAGCTTTCGAAGAAGGACCCGACAACCGGGGATGAGAATGTAACACGACGGCGATGGTTCCCGGTCGATATCGATGCGGTCCGGCCGTCGGGTGTTTCATCAAGCGATGCAGAGCATACGGCAGCGCGTGAAAAGGCCGCCCGTATCGCCCAATACCTCAGGGATGAAGGGTGGCCGGAACCGGTACTTGGTGACAGCGGGAACGGTGCCCATCTCCTGTATGCCATCGACCTGCCGAATGATGTGGAGAGCACGGACCTTGTAAAGCGGGGACTTGAATCCCTTGCCCTGCTGTTCGATGACAGGAAGAGCGAAGTTGATACCGCGAACCACAATGCTTCCCGGATCTGGAAACTGTACGGGACGGTGAGCAGAAAGGGAGACAGTACCAGGGCCCGGCCCCACCGGCGTTCAGTGCTGGTCTCGGTGCCTGAGAAGGTTGTTCAGGTAACGAAGGAACAACTCGCGCACCTTGCCTCGACCGCAATGCCGGTCGCCGGGAAGCCGGAGAAAAAGCAGGGCACAGCAGGACCCGCCATCGACCTGGGCCGATGGCTCCGGGACCATTCGGTTGACATTGCCGATGAGAAACCCTACCACGGAGGGGTGTTGTTCACTCTTGGAGAATGTCCCTTCTCGGGTTCCCATAAAGACGGTGCATTTGCCATCCAGTTTCCAAGCGGTGCAATTTACGCAGGCTGTCACCATAGTTCCTGCGGAGGCGGCGAACAGCGCTGGCAGGAGTTGCGGGAGAAATTCGACCCGAAGACGGAGCGGAAGAAAGGGGTGGCCACCCGCCCTCCTCCTCCGGGCGGGCCGGGGTCCCCGCCACCCGCACCGGCATCGGGTGACATTCCGCACTACGACGAAGCAATGGCCGTGTTGCAGCATGGTGACCCGCTGAAAGTCATGCTCGATACCTTCGCCCTCGACCATGTCGGCGATGAAGTCCCCGCCGAATGCCTGATCGTCAGCCTGGCGTCCCGGTACGTGGACAACAACAACGGCCTCCACGTCTCGGTCAGCGGGGAGAGCGGGAAGGGCAAGAGCGATACGTTCAACAAGATCCTCCTGCAGGTACCGGAACGGTTCCGGCTGGAAGGGGGGATGTCGAACAAGGCCCTGTTCTACATGGACGACCTGCAACCCGGGACCGCGATCGTATTCGACGATAAGCTGCTGTCCGACGACATGCAGGAGATCCTCAAAGGGGCGATATCGTCATTCAGGAAGCCGATCAACTACCGGACCGTCAGCCAGGAACGAAAGTCCGTGGTGTGCAGTATTCCCGAGCGCTGCATCTGGTGGATCGCAAAAGTCGAGGGGTCGGGCGACGACCAGGTATTCAACCGTATGCTCACCTGCTGGATCGACGACAGCCCCGAGCAGGACGCAGCGGTCCTTGTAGAGATGGCAAAAAGAGAGAAGGAAGTTCCCAAAACCCTCAACGTCACCCGGCCCGAGGTGCTCACCTGCCGGGCAATGTGGGAGATTATCGGGCGGGAACGGCTGCATGTTGTGATCCCCTATGCGACCCGGGTCGAGTTCCAGTCGAAGGCAAACCGCAGGAACCCGGAGATGTTCTTTTCGCTCATCAAGGCCCACGCCCTCCTCTTCTTTATGCAGCGGGAACGGTACACGCTCGATACCGGCGAGTCGTACATCGTCGCCACGCTCGATGATTTCTACGCGGCGTCCGTCCTTTTCGGACACCTGAACGGGTCGGTCGGCGGGCAGGAATCCAAGCTGACCAGACGGGAGGCAGAGATACTCCTCGTCATCGCAAAACGGGGTGAGGTGGAGTTTACCATCCAGCAACTCCAGGTCGCAACGAACCTCTCCTACCAGGCAATCCACCGGTCCCTTCAGGGGTATCACTGCAGGGGTCAGACCTACTCGGGCCTTCTCGATAAGTGTCCGGCGATCAGCTTCACCGACCGGACAATTGTGAGCGCAGACGACATGGGCCTGAGTGTGCGGCGAAGGTCCCATGCGTACCAGTTCAATTTCGATGTGTATCGCCTCTGGTCGGCAGGCGGGGCCACATGGCTCAGACCGGATGATGACCATGACGATGACGATACTGACAACATCGCAGCAACGTTCAGCACGTTTTCAGCAGGTGCTGAAAGAACCGCAAATGAGGATAAGAGTGTCGAAAATCAAAACGCTCCCTGTACAATAAATAAAAAATTTAATAACGATAGTACTTTCAGCAAACAGGAAAACACAGAGCACCCGGTACCGTCCCGGAATTCAATCCATAATCATACCTGTGAAATGAAACATGCTGAACGTGATGGGGGCAACTTTACTTTGAGCCCTCCGATTTCGAAACAAACCTCAAATTATGCCGCCAATATGTACAGCAGCAATCCGGAAGCTGCTGAACGTGCTGAAAAAGAAGGCAGTCTGCTGAACATATCGAGCCGGGATTATAAGCTCCTCGATCATCCGGAGTACCGGACTACCTGCTCTGTGTGTGGCCGGAAGGGATCCGATTATATCGAGAAACTTACACCGGAACGGAAGGCCCGTGACGATAAGACGGCTCTCCGGATTTGTAAGTCCTGTTACAAAACGGCACGAAAGCGGGAGCAGGGCGAGAGTCCGCCTCTTCCGGGAACCATTGTCCTTGCCCGGATGGTGAGAACCACGAAACAGCTCGGCCGCTGCTCGGTATGCAACCTCGGCCGGGCGGTTTTCACCGACAAGGAAGCAGGGATCTACCTTTGCCAGCAATGTTACGACCGGGAGGCCCGGACTTCCAGCTCTGCGAATGGTGGTGTCAGTCAATGACCGACCGGTACCACAGGGAAATCGATTGCGTGGCCTGTCGCGGGACCGGGCGGTTTCTCAGGAAACGCAGGCTCCCCGAACCATGCCGGGGATGCAGCGGGACCGGCAGAACGGGAGGAGCCCCATGACGCCGGAAGATGTCCGGAAACACATGCCGGTGTTTCTCAATGACAAAACATTTGCAGCCCGCGATGATATTTTGTGGGGAATTATGGCCCTTGCGGGCGAACAGATCACGGCCCGGGAAGTGAACGACGGGGTATATTACAAGGAAAAATTCTGGATTACCCGCCTCATGAACCACGATGCGTCATGGGAGAATACCGGTTCCTCGTCAAGCCCGAGGTGGAAGCGAAAATGACCACCGTGACCGTAACGATCAGCACGGCGATCAGGATCGTAAAAGCCCGGAAAGCCGGTATCCCGAGGTGGAAGGCCTGGCGGGAACGAAATCATGCGGCGCACCTGCTCATTAAAAAGGCCTACCGTGACCGGAATCTTGAAATTATCCGGCAAAAAGACCGGGAAAGAAAGCGGCAGCAAAAACTGGAAAATACGACCTCATCAAACGCACAGAGCCGGACGATGTCTATGGGGGTGACATGATGTACCGTTTATTTTCGAAATTGTGTTCTGCTATCCGATCGTTATTCGGGGTATCGGGCAAGGTACCTGATGAAGTGACCATACAAGATGTGGCAACACCCGGGGTGACCATACCCGATGGAGTGACGATACCTGAGGTGATCATACCTGGGGTGACAACATCTGGTGAAGGGATCACACCCGATGGAGTGGTAATACCGGATGAAATAGCTATACCCGGTGAAGTGACCACTCCAGAGATGACCCCATCTGGTGAAGGGACTTTATCAGATGAAGTGATTACACCTGGCGATCTAACTAAC
>DATKKE010000031.1:0-21308 GCA_035543455.1 Methanoregulaceae archaeon | reverse complement strand
TACCCCCACCCCAACACACTTATCCCATAAGCCCCCATCTATATCATCGATCAGACGGGCCGGTAATTTCATTTTTCTGCCAGTGACCCACTCAATACCTGCATCCGAAGAAGGATACGTTGGTCCGGGATGATCCAGGTTGTATATATCTATGAAAACATTGTCATTTCCAGACCTCGGCCTCTCAAAGGAGCTCGCACGGGCGATTACCGACCTGGGGTTTGAAGAACCGACACCGATCCAGGCACTTGCCATCCCGATGATGAGGGAGGGCAGGGATGTTATCGGTCAGGCCCATACCGGGACCGGGAAAACAGCAGCATACGGTGTACCGTTGCTTGAAAAAATCGATCCCCGTGATCGCCATGTCCAGGCACTTGTGATGTGCCCGACGCGGGAACTGGCAATCCAGGTATCGGAGGAGCTCTCGAAACTCGCGAAATATCTCCATGGTGTCGTGATCATTCCTGTTTATGGAGGCCAACCCATTGAACGGCAGCTTGCCGCGCTCGATAAAGGTGTCCAGGTCGTAATCGGAACACCAGGTCGGATCCTCGACCACCTGCACAGACGGTCGATGGACCTGTCGACGGTCCGTATCGTGGTCCTCGACGAGGCAGACGAGATGCTCGACATGGGGTTCCGCGACGATATAGGGGATATCCTTAACAGGATTCCGGAAAAACGCCAGACTGTTTTGTTTTCGGCGACAATGCCCCCTCCGATCATGGAGCTTGCCAAGCGATACCAGAGGAACCCGCAGCTCGTAAAGGTTGTCCATGAACAACTAACGGTCCCGACCGTTGAACAACTCTATTACGAGGTCAGGGAGAGCGACAAGATCGAAGCCCTTTGCAGGCTCATCGACAGGTATAACCCGAAATTATCACTTGTCTTCTGTAATACAAAACGCAGGGTCGATGAAGTCACGGGAAGAGTAATCGCCCGGGGATATTCGGCAGAAGGGCTCCACGGAGACATGACCCAGGGGCAGCGCGAACGGGTGATGGCAAAGTACCGTTCGGGTGCGATCGACCTCCTTATCGCCACCGATGTTGCGGCCAGGGGGCTCGATATCGAGGATATTGAGGCGGTATTTAATTTCGACGTCCCCCAGGATCCTGAATATTATATTCACCGGATAGGAAGGACCGGTCGCGCCGGGAAATCCGGGCGGTCGTTTACGTTTGTATCGGGAAGGGAGATCTGGAAGCTCCGGGACATCCAGCGATATTCGAAGGTTCGGATAAAAGCCGATTTCATACCGAGCGACCGGGACCTCGAGGAGATCAGGGTCCTCCAGGTGCTCAATAAAGTCAGGCAGACCATCGAGAAAGAAGACCTCGACCTCTACCGGGTGCGGGCACAGGAGATGATGGGAGAGGACTGCACTTCCCTTGACATCGCAGCAGCCCTGCTCTTCATGACGGACGAAGACAGGTCTAAAACCCATGGGACGATTTCACCGGTAACAGAGCCTGAAAGAAATGAGAGAAATGACAGACCTTCAAGACGCCGTGAATCATACCGGGCCCAGGGTCAGCAGTCCAGGAACCGGAGATCCCCGTCCCGGCCATCAGGTGATCGGGATCGAAGGTCATATACTCATTAATTCCCGTTATTTCCCCGTATCAGTAATTATTTAATCCATCCGTTCCCTATTATTCTATAGAAAACGGACGCAATTAGTAGCGTCCTTGGTGCCTCCGATGATCACTGTTCTCCTCGTCCATGACAACACCGACCAGATCGACTCGACGAGGATGTACCTGGAACGAATGGGTGAAGTCCGGGTTGACACGGCAAATTCAACAAAGCAGGCACTAGAAATCCTGAAAAACAGGACGTATGACGTAATTGTCTCCTATTATCACCTCCCCGAAGTAAACGGTGTGGAGTTCCTTGCCGATATGAATGGCGTGGAATTTCTAAAATACATAAAACAAGCGGGAAATGCGACCCCGTTCATCCTTTACCTGAGAACCCAGGGCAACAAGATTATTATCGGGGACATTAATTACGCGAGCGAAATGGTGGTCGGGCCGAGAACACCACTCACCGAACTCCGCGACCTGATCAAACAGGCCGTCCTGCGGAAGAGAGCGGAACGAGAGCAGAATGCCCGTTTTGAGATGCTGAATGCCCTCCTGTCCTCGACACCCCTCGCTATAATCCGCGTACGGGGTGGAAAAATCGAATGGGTAAATATACCCATCGCCAACCTCCTTGGATTTGGTGAGGAAGAACTGCTCGAGAAAGAGATTGTAATGCTGTTTCCCGGCAGGGAAGAATACGATCGGACCCGCAGGGAATTGTCTATCCGGATCGACGGGCAGGGATGGGGTAACTCCGATACGCTCCTTAAGAAGAGAGATGGCACGACGATTGGCTGCAGAATCAGGCAGAAAGCATCTGATCCAGCGGACCCGTCGAAAGGAGAGATCCTTGTTGTCGAGGATACGAGCGAGACCTCGCAAATGGCAGAAGCCTTAAAACAAAGCGAAATGAAATACCAGGAACTCCTGAAAGACACGACGAGTATCGTCATGAAGGTCGATACATTGGGAAATATTACCTTCTTCAACAAGGCTGCCCAGTCTTTTTTCGGGTGGTCTGCTGCAGAGATCGTTGGAAAAAGCATTATCGGTACCATCGTATCTCCCACGTCGCATTCTGCACGGGAGGTAGTAGGTATGGTTGGGGACCTTGTCCGCCCCGGCAGTGAAGGGGCCCTTCACATCAATGAAAATATCCTCCGTGGAGGTGAACCGGTCTGGATTTCGTGGACGAACAAACCAATCCGGGATGAATCCGGCAGGATCTCAGAAATCCTCTGCATCGGGAATGATATTACCGATCATTCGACCCATGACCGTGTACGGATGAGTATGGCGATGTGGAAGGACAAGGTCATCGCCGGTACCGATGTTGCCGAGGACGTCTTTGAATCGGCGTTCAATATCGGTATGGAGATAGCCCGGGAAGGCCGGGAAGGCAAACCGGTCGGAACGGCATTCATCATAGGGGATGCGGATAATGTGCTCGTGAAGTCCCGCCAGCTCATCCTGAACCCGTTCGAGGGTCATGCAGAAGAGAGCAGGATGATTACCAACCCGGAGATCCGTGAGATGATCAAAGAGCTGGCACAACTGGATGGCGCCTTTATCGTCCGGGGCAATGGTCTCATTGAAGCGGGGGCCCGGCAGATCACAATCGAGATGAGCAATGTGCAATTGCCGAAAGGGCTCGGTACCAGGCATTCCTCGGTAGCTGGCATCACCCAGGTTACCAATGCCATAGGGATCGTAGTTTCCCAGAGCGGCGGTAAGATATCCATTTTCAGAAACGGAAGAATTGTCCAGGAGATCTCGTAAGGATTTACCATTACGGTACATCTCAGACTTCTCCTCTGTCAGGATAAACGTTCATCGGGCCGGAAAGTCCGGATTACGATTTTCTTATCGATCCTGACAAGGAAATTCAATAAATGGCATGGCCGCCGGAAGAATTCACCGGCAAACAAAAATATTCACCTGCAAAATCCTTTAACAATCCTCTGTTTTTAGTAAACAAGCACGAATAGGAAATTTTTTCCCTGGCAGGTACCCGGGGAATGAGGCCTTGTTTTTTATACTAGATGCACTAACTATTACATGCAGTATATAAATCTGCACGAGTTAATCAAATGAATGAGAGAAGAAGTTTCGGTGGACCACGCAATTTCGGGCCCCGAGAGATGACAAAGACAGTCTGTTCAGATTGTGGTAAGGAATGTGAAGTGCCCTTCAAACCGACAGAAGGGAGACCAGTTTATTGCCAGGAATGCCTTCCTAAGCACAGGAAACCCCGGTACTAACTTTTTTTTCAATTCACCCGGCAAATAAGAGACGGGATCAGCTATTGTACATTACGGGCCCGTGTTATGGACCCTCTGGGCTTTTGATAGCGGGTTTTTAGTAAAATCCTGACGTTCTTCTTTAATCCGGCCAATTTTCGGCTGGTATGGAAAAGTCAGACCGGAAGTCAATAATCCCTTCTTTTTCATGCTCATCTATGAGCAAAAGGGCTCATAGAGCGGTTTGTTGAAATCCTCCTTCGAAGTAATCCCGTTTTATGGTAAGCTAATTTATTGCCTTATGATTTCAGATTAATTCGAATAACCTGACGGTCCTGGGGTTCCGCCCCGCCGCTGAGGCGACCCCGGCCAGGATAGTGAGAGATCTGAAAAATTATCTTCCTTCTTTATTGCCCCTGTAACCCTGCCCAATGGCTGTCCTGACTGGGGTGGGGCAGGGAGGGGGGCGAAACCCCTCTCCTGTCGAAATTTTAGAACTGGAATGTACCATAAGAGGAATTCAGCAGAGCCCATTTTTCCTCTATCCCCCGGAAATGTACAGCCTGGAAGGGATAAATTCTGAATAGTTACCTGGCCGGATGTTTGAAATGCCTGATTCCTGATCTACCATGTCTGGAAGAGGATAAAATTGTGAATAATTACCCACCTGATGGTTGAAATCCTTGCCGACGTCAGGTTTGTGGTAAGGTCGGGCCATAAACGTATACCGGGCAGTGTGGCCCGACAACCGGTGCCTGTGATTGCAGTTCTTCACATACCAGGACATCCGTGTTTTTGATACGATACGTGCAGGTCCTGGTTTGGAAAAAGACCCGGCCGGGAAAACGAGTGAAAAATTTAGGAATGAAAAAAATTTATGAATTTATCACTTGATGGGCGTTGCGTTCGGGAGAGGGACAAATCCCTGGGCCTGAACGATCTTCTGCCCGTCCGGACTGAGGATGAAGTTGATATAGTTCTTGGTGAGTCCTGTGGGCTGGCCATTCGTTATCATGTAGAGATACCTGGATAACGGGTATGATTTATCAAGGACTGTAGCAATCGATGGCGCGATGAGGGTGCCGTTGACATTGATCTTCAGCTGCTTGATTGTCGGATCGTTAAATCCCAGTCCGGTGTAACCGATTGCTCCCGGAGTCTGGCCGACGGTCTGCTCAACTGCACCGTTCGAGTTCTTCTCAAACATAGTGCTGACATAATTCTTTCCTTTCATCACGGTGTCGGTAAAGAATGTCCGGCTGCCTGAGGCACTGTCTCTCCCGATTACGACAATTGCCATGTCCTTGCCACCGACATCTTTCCAGTTGGTGACAGTACCATTGTAAATATTCTGGAGCTGGTCAAGCGTGAGCGAATTTACCGGGTTGTTATTGGCATTAACAATAATCGTCAGCCCGTCAAGTGAAACCGGTGTAATGACAAAGCCGGGGTATTTTGTCATCTCGGCGGGTGTTACCTCACGTGAGGACATCCCGATATCTACCGTCTTTTCACCGATTGCCTGTACTCCGACACCCGATCCCCCGCCGGAGACCTGGATATTGGCATTCGGATTCAGTTTGAGGAAGGCATCGGCAGCTGCCTGTGCTATCGGGAGTACGGTGGTCGAACCAGTGACCTTGATAGTTCCGCTCGACGATGCCGGAGCAGTTGTCGCGGGTGGGGTTGTTCCGGTAACTACCGGAGTGCTGACGACGGTTGTTCCGACCGGGGTTGCTGCGCTCGTCGGGGGAGCGGTCGTTGCCTTGGTGGCGGTCCCCCCGGTGCCCGATGTGCAACCGGCGATAAGAAGCATGCAAATAAGCAGGCCCGCAAGAGCAAGACCCGCGATTCCGAGTTTTTTGTTTAGTTTTACCATGGTGGTCCGGTTAAAATTTAGGATAAAAGTATATATGCAATTATCCGATAGAGTCTATATATTAACATATAAATCCTATATTTGAATTATTTTTCAGACAGGCATCATCTGGTATTCGCCCTGAGTGGAGATATCCTACTGCTATTATCGAAGATCCATTCGTATCGGAGTGTTGAATAAGGGATAAAATGGCATTTCCCCCCGATTAACTGATTATTATTGAAGATACGGTATCGAACCCGGAAAACGGTCAGGAATCCCTGAACTGGACCAGTAGCCATGCCCTGATCTCATCCCGTAATTTCCTGAAATTGTTCAGGATTACTTCTTCGTCGGCTCCCAGTTCGGTGACTGCCGTGAAATTCTGATGGATATGTACCCCATCGTCTGAAAGGTACCGTGTGAGGGTGGGGCCGCTTGAATCGCAGAGCGTTACAATATAGTCAAAATGCCTTCCTTTATATTCTGTAACCGATTTTGAACGCTGGCCGGATATATCGATACCTTTCTCCCGCAGCACTTTTACCGTATAGGGATTTATTCCTCCGCTCGCGACTCCTGCACTGCACACGTCGAACCTGTCCCCGTACAGATCTTTCATGAGCCCTTCGGCTATCTGCGAGCGGACTGAATTGTAACTGCAGAGAAAAATAATATTTTTTCTGGTATCAGGTGCCTTTCCCATAGAATCTGCATGTAACGGTCCATCGGACCTATTTTATCTCGATGCGTTCCCCGGTCTGCATGTAGTAGACCTTTTCTGCAATTTTGCACCCATGATCGGCACACCGTTCGAGATATCTGGCGATCATGACATAGTAGATGCAGCGGCTTATCGTTCCCGGATCTTCCATCATATAGGTCAGACATTCCCGGAAGATCGAGGCCCTGAGCGAATCGACCACGTCGTCGCGTTTCGACATGCCTTCGATCAGGGTAATATCCTCACGGTCATAGGAGAGAATCGCGTCATCGATCATCGAAATGGCAAGTTCGCTCATGTGAGGGAGGCTGATGAAATTTCCGATCACCGGCTGTTCAAATATTTCCTTGACGGTATTGGCAATATCTTTCCCATACCTGCCAATCCTCATCGAATCGTTTACCACCTGGAGAGCACAGACAAGGCTCCTCATATCCTTGGCAACGGGCTGGTAAAGGGCAATCATCTGGAAGATATGTTCCTCCATCGTCTCATGCCGGTCGTTTAACTCCTGTTTCCGTTTTTTCACGTCGGCCGCAAGTCCCTCGTCGTCGGTGACAAGAGCTTTCATCGAATCGGAAAGCATATTCCTGGCAAAATGTGCCATATCGAGTACATCGGTCTTTAACAGCGCTATCTCGTCATGAAACTTATCAGACATGGTTCACCTTATCCAAATCTCCCGGTGATGTAGTTCTCGGTGACCTGCTCACGCGGATGCTCGAAGATCTGCCGGGTATCCCCGAATTCCACCAGCTCCCCGAGGTACATTAACCCGGTAAAATCGCTCACTCTTGATGCCTGCTGCATGTTGTGAGTGACAATGACGACAGAATAATCTTTTTTCAACTCATCGATCAGGCTCTCAATTTTGGCCGTTGCGATCGGGTCAAGTGCTGAGCACGGTTCATCCATCAGGATTACCTCGGGTCCTACGGCAAGTGTCCTCGCGATACAAAGCCTCTGTTGCTGACCGCCTGACAACCCCATAGCCGATTCATGGAGGCGGTCCTTGACTTCATCCCATAATGCAGCGTTTCTAAGGCTTTTTTCAACTACCGCATCGAGTTGTTTCTTATCTTTCATGCCGTGCACTTTGGGGCCGTAGGCGATATTTTCATAGACCGATTTGGGAAACGGATTAGGCCGCTGAAACACCATGCCGATCTCTTTCCTGATCGCCACGGGATCGACACCAGGGGCATAAATATTCTTGCCATGAAAATTGACCGCGCCATTGATCCGGCACGACTCGACGAGGTCGTTCATCCTGTTGAAACAGCGGAGAAGGGTCGATTTACCGCATCCCGATGGCCCGATCAGGGCGGTTACCCTCTTGTCAGGTATATTCATCGTGACGTCGCGAAGAGCGATTGTTTCTCCGTACCAGAGGTTAAGGTTCTCCACAGCGATAATATGTCCATTTTCTGTCATAGTCACCATCTGATCTTACTGTGATAATGTCGTCTGATTATGATTGCAACGAGATATAATCCGACCACGAGGACAAGCAGGACGAGCGCAGTCCCGTATTGGTTCTCTTTTGCACCTGGTACGTTTGTTGCGAGAATGTACAGGTGATAGGGCAATGCCATGACCGGTTCCAGTTCGGAAGTTGGAAGGGACCTGGTCGAGAAAACTACTGCGGTAAACAGGATCGGAGCGGTCTCTCCGGCGGCCCTGCCAATTGAGAGGATGGTCCCGGTCACGATCCCGGGAATTGCGGGAGGGAGAACCACGTTCCGGACCGTCTGCCATCTCGTCGCTCCGAGCGCAAAACTTCCTTCGCGTACAGACATCGGAATGTTTATCAGCGCCTCTTCTGTTGTCCTGATGATTGTGGGAAGGACCATTAATGCAAGGGTTACCTGTCCGGCAAGGAGCGACACGCCGAGTCTCAGGTACAAGACGAGAAATACAAAGCCGAACAGCCCGAAAACAATAGAGGGAGTACCGTTCAGGAGGTCCACGCCGGTCCTGATCAATTTTGTGACCCTCCCTTCTGACGTATATTCGTGCAGGTAAATCGAAGCTCCGATACCGATCGGCAAAGCGATCAGGATTGCTCCGGCGACGAGGTACAGAGTCCCGACAATCGCCGGCAGAATCCCCCCGGACCTCCCGAGATTGGTAGGTGACTGAGTGATAAAGTCCCAGCTGATGGCAGGAATTCCATTGATTATGATATCGGCAAGGATTACGCCAAGTGCAAACAGGACGACGAGGACGGCCACAGTCACCAGAGTAAATGCACCTTTCTCAATATGCCGTGGATGTAATTTTTCCCGGGCATAGTAAAGGAGTGCCCCTGCCGCTACACAGATCAAGGTAATGACGATCCCGGTGGCCACCAGCAGGAAAATAATCAGGATGCATGCCAGTCCAATCAAAAGCGATTTTTTCAGCAACCGGGAAGTATCACGGGATAATAATTTCCGTCCTCCTCCAACTCCGGTCTGGGTAGCCCGGATTTGGCCGAGAATTTTGTAAGCCGACAAGTTGATTGCGAGGGTGATAATCAGTAATACCACGGCTATACCGAAAAGGGCGCTGTATTGGAGGCTTCCCACCGAGGCTTCACCCATCTCGATACCGATTGTTCCGGTAAGCGTCCTGACCGGGGAAAGGACATTCCATATTGGAGAGGGAATAATCGCGGCATTTCCCGTCACCATCAGCACAGCCATTGTCTCCCCGATAGCCCTGCCCATGCCGAGGATAACCGCTGCCGTAATACCGGATAGTGCGGCAGGTACAATCACCCTCGAAATAGTCTGCCACTTCGTTGCACCTGTGGCAAGTGAAGCTTCCCTGAAATCCGTGGGGACAGAACTTATCGCATCCTCTGAAATACTGACTATTGTCGGGAGTGCCATCACACCCAGCAATACTGAACCCGCAAGCCACGATTCCCCGGATGGAACATCGAAATTGATGCGGATCCACGTAACGAGAACGACCAGACCGAAGAAACCGAAGACTACAGAAGGTATTCCTGCAAGCAATTCGATTGCAGGCTTCACTATAGCCTTTAACCTTTCGGGTGCCAGTTCGCTGATGTATATCGCACTTCCAATGCCGAGGGGAACAGCAATTACCATGGCAAGGAATGTCACGAGTATCGAATCAACGATCAGGGCAAATATACCATAGGTGGGTGGAAAACCAGTCGGGTTCCAGTCTTGTCCGAACAGGAACGGGATTACCCCCAATTCCTGGAATGCCGGGTACGAACTGATAAGAAGGAATATCAGGATGAAGAATACAATTACCACGCCAAAGACCGCACATGCAAACCAAAGTGAAGTCATGAACTTCTCTTTGAACCTTGTGGCAAATCCCTTGACGGGCACGAAGTCCACATTTACCATTGAATCCTGCATGAAATGGTTCCCTGCCTGGATAGATAATTACGACGCAGGGCTTATCAATCTGCCCGGTGCCGGAATTAATCATAAGAACTTGAATACAACGTGAAGATTGAAATCTATTACCTCTTTCTGCGATAGAATATAGGTGTATATATATAATCTATATTGACATAGGGAAATATGCAGATTATTTCATCAGGAGGCTGGTGACTCACATGGATATTCGAAAAGTGCAGGTAACCGGGGGTTCGTCGTATATTATCACGCTCCCGAAAGAATGGGCTGAAAAGCTTCACATCAAGAAAAATGACCCGCTGGGGCTTGTATCGCAGGCAGACGGGACCCTGCTCGTTACAAAAAATATCAGTGACGCCCAGATCCAGGCGACCAAGGAATTTGACGTATCTAATATCAATGACCCTGCCTATCTTTTCCGTCTCCTAATCGGTGCCTATATTGCCGGTTTTACGACGATCAGGATAGAAGCGAAACACCGGTTCAACCCGTTTGTGCGGGGTGTGGTGAGGGATTTTACCCAGATGACCATCGGTCCCGAAGTCGTTGAAGAAACAGACTCCACGGTAGTGTTGAAAGACCTTCTGAATCCAATGGAAATGCCATTCGACAATACGATGAAGAGGATGTTCGTGATTGTCAAAAATATGCACATCGATGCAATTGCGGCGATAGAGACAAAAAACCAGAAGCTGGCTGAAGACGTGATCGCACGTGACAACGACGTCGATCGTCTTCACTGGCTCATCGCCCGTCAGATGAATGTAATCCTGAAAAACGTGAATCTTTCGAGAAAAATGGACCTCTCGACATCCCTGGTTGTGAACACGTACCTTATAAGCAGGATCATCGAACGCATTGGCGATCATGCAGTACGTATGGCCGAAAACGCCAGAAAAATTACCGACGAAGAAATTAATGACAAGATGCTCAAAGCGATCAGGAAAGCGAGCACCCTTTCCTTGAATATTTTTGACCGGAGCATCGTCTCGTTCTTCCAGTCCGATATCCTTGGTTCCCATAAGAATATCGAGGCAATCGTGGAACTCGAGAATTATTGCGAGCAGATCAATGCGTTGTCGCTGAATGAGAGCACTGCAAATGCAATAGCCCTGCATTATATTGCAGAAAGTATCCGGAGATGCGGCGAGTATGCAGGGGATATCTCAGAAACGGTCATAAACTACCTTGTCGAGGAGCAGCAGTTATAATTTTTTTCAGGGTATCCGATACAAGAGGGTACCTCCTGAAAACAGCCGACCGGAAACCGGGACATCTCCCAAATGCAAAGACACCGGGGGAAATCCTCACATTCGGCTCATGCAAAGGTACAGCGATTCTTCCTGTAATAGGATCGGCGAAGAATCCACCGAACCGGTTCGTGTTATCGGGATTGAGAGTACAATAATGGGTTTCCCAAAACCCGGTTGCCGGTGCCGGTACCCCCTGCACCTGATAATTTTTTAAGTCTTAAGCCCTGATAGAGATTATCTGGTGACCCGATGACCGAACAGGACCTTGTCGAACTCGATGATCTATCCTGGGAAAAAACAATCGAGCGGGGTGAAAAACCGTCCGTCGTTATGTTTTATTCGCCCACCTGTGCATACTGCAGGAGTATGGAGCCCTATTTCCTGGAGTACGCAAAAGAATTCAGCAAGAAGGTTGTATTTGCCCGGCTGAATATTATGACAAGCCAGTGGATCGCTGAAAAATACAGCGTCCGGGGAACCCCGACCTTCAAATTTTTTTGCAGCGGAAAACCGGTATCCGAACTGGTAGGGGCAGTGTACCCGGCAATTCTCAAGAAAATGGTCGAGGATCTCCTCGTACACGGGGAAGCGTGTGCACGGGACAGGACAGAGATAGATTACGAGATCACCGGTTATGGATGATTCAAGAACCCGGACTCACCCGACTACTCGTGTATCATCGTCAGCATCATCTTGAACCGGGAGATCGCCTTCAGGGCATGGGGCTTATCTGCCGGCATGATGATCATGTCGCCCTTAACAAGCGTAAAAGGAGTACCTGAAATCGTGATCTCCACCTCGCCTTCCAGAACCTGCACCATCGCGTCGAACGGGGCCGTATGTTCGGAAAGTCCTTCATCTGTGTCAAAAGCAAACAGAGTTACCGTCCCTGATTTGTGGACCACGATGGTCCTGCTGACTACCGCCCCGTCCTGGTAGTTGACGAGGTCTGCCGGGTTCAGCACCTGTCCGGCAAGCATCTGTTGTGGAGTATCTTCCATAGCAGGCTCTTAATTTTATACGATATAATATCCCCTGTAATGCCCGGGAATGATCACACTTCGAAGACGAACATATCACGGAGCTACGGACCTGCATTTCGTACTATCCATAATCATACGAAGGCATCTTTCTGATCCCTTATACGTAAGGCATCTCCGTTATTCCCGCTTGCCCCCGTGTTCCCCATCGACCCATCGGGTCCCGTCTTTGAGATATTCCTTCTTCCAGATGGGCGTGGTTTGTTTCAGCCGATCGATAATAAATTCACACCCAAGGAACGCCTCCCTGCGGTGTCCTGCTGCTACAACAATAAGAACGATTATTTCACCGATGTTCATTTTACCGACGCGGTGGATGATATCCACCGAAAGGAGCGGAAACGATTTCATTGCCTCTTCTTCTATTTCTTCAAGGTCTTTCCTGGCGGCTTCCTGATATGTTTCAAGTTCTATCGATTGGATATCATCGTCGCGTACGATACCGAGGAACGTTACAATCGCCCCGGCCGCCGGTATTCTGGCGTTATCGATGTAAGTTTCCGGATTTATCACGTCGTGCTGGATCTTAATCATCACGTGCCCCTCATTCCCGATATGGTATACCAATGAATAACCCCGGCTCTTACATGTTCCTTCCCGGGATGACTGTTTCACACGTGGAACATTCGCATTCTTTGTTCTCTTCGGGGTGAGCATGCGGGTTATTATCTTTCCATGGCGCAAGGCCATGCCTGACCCGGTAATCATTGATCGCCTTGTGAATGCCCTCCTCTGCCAGGACCGAGCAATGCATTTTGATTGGGGGCAGCCCCTCCAGTGCCTCAGCGACAGCCTTGTTGGTTATTTCCCACGCTTCTTCAAGACTTTTTCCCTTTATCAGTTCCGTGGCCATGCTGCTCGATGCGATAGCCGCTCCGCAGCCGAATGTCTTGAATTTTGCATCGACGATCGTATTGTTCTCGATTTTTAGGAAGATCTTCATGATATCGCCGCATACGGGGTTCCCGACCTCTCCGACCCCGTCGGGGTTTTCAATTTCCCCGACATTCCTCGGGTTCATAAAATGGTCCATTACTGTCTTGCTATACATTGCAATCACCATTTCCCGGATTGTTCCCGAGCGGGGACATCTCCCGGAGCCTGCTGACCACCCTCGGCAGCACTTCCAGGACGTAATCTACCTCGGACCAGGTATTCTCGTGATCGATGGTCAGCCGAAGCGACCCATGGGCGACCTCCGCCGGAAGACCCGTCGCGAGCAGGACGTGAGACGGTTCGAGCGACCCGGATGTACAGGCACTCCCCGTTGATGCGCAGATGCCGTAACTGTCGAGTAATAAAATCATGGATTCGCCTTCGATAAACTCAAAACTTATATTCAGGTTGCCAGGAAGTCGTTTCTCCGGATGACCGTTAAGGCGGGCATGGGATATCGAATCCATAATCCCGGCATGGAGCCGTTTCCGCATTGCTGTCACGCTCCGGGCCTTTTCGGAGAGATCAGCCGTAGCAATTTCAATTGCTTTTCCTGTTCCGACAATACCTGCCAGGTTTTCTGTTCCTGCTCTTTTATTCTTCTCCTGGGCCCCCCCGTGGAGGATATTATCGATCCTTACTCCTTTCTTTATGAACAGGGCGCCGGTGCCCTTCGGGCCGTTAAATTTGTGGGCTGACAGGGAGAGGAGGTCGAACTTTTCGTCCCTTACGCTGATCGGTACATGGCCTGCCGCCTGGACCGCATCGGTGTGGAACAGCGCGCCATGGTCGTGAGCGATCGCTGCAAGTTCCCTGACAGGCTCGATCGTGCCGATTTCATTGTTGGCGTACATAACCGTAACGAGAAGTGTCTTGTCCGTGATCGATCGTTCGAGATCACCGGGGTCTACAGCGCCATGCTGGTCAACGGGTAGATACGTCACCCTGAATCCCTGTTTTTCCAGGTACTGACAGGTATGGAGGACCGCATGGTGTTCGATTGCAGAGGTGATGATATGGTCGCCACGTTTCCTGTTGGCGAATGCAACTCCTTTTATTGCCCAGTTATCAGATTCGGTCCCGCCGGAGGTGAAAAAAACCTCCTCAGGTGGTACATCGATAGCCCGGGCGACCTGGATACGTGCTCCATCGACTGCTTCTTTTGCAGACCTTGCAATGGAATATATCGAGGAAGGGTTTCCAAAATGGTCATGAAGATACGGAACCATCGCCGTTACTACATCCGGGTGAACCATGGTCGTTGCTGCATGGTCCATGTATACGAGCCGTTGATCTGCCATTGTTACTCCGGTAACTACAGTATCTTCGTTTTGAAAGATTTAATTTCACCATCCCAGTTCAGGTTCCACGATATCGGGATGTACCGATCATTTCCCTTGTTACCGGTGATGTTTTCACAATTGTGAACCCAGTATGAAAAGTAATCAGTAAACTGATTTAAACGTTATGTTAAAGGAAACGATTTGGAAATGATTTTTCCGATCCCTGGTCTCCGTTCGGATTAGTCGGTCATAGAATCCTGCTTGCCGGCGTCACAGGAACTCCCTGGTAGTGGAATTTATTTACCTGCTGCCCATTATTTCTATACACGGCCGGATATCTGATGAAACATCGGATCCGATGGTGCTGGCATTAAGGGGTTTCGTATGAGTTTTTTTTATGGCAGCAACCGCAGGGTGATTTCCTGATGGAATTACAGGATGCGAGGATGGATTTTCCTCTCTTAAAAGACCTCATCTATATGGACAATGCCTCAACGAGCCTCTGTCCGGTCCCTGTTGTCAGGGCGGTCGACGAATATGAGATGCAGTACCGTGCAAATGTCGGGCGCGGGGTCCACCGCCTGGCAGTCGTAGCGACACAAAAATACATGGATGCCCATCAAAAAGTGGCAGGACTGATCGGCGGTGAAAAGGGTGTAACCATATTCACGCGGAATACAACTGAGGCCATTAATATGGTTGCACTTGGCATGGATTTTAAGAAAGGTGACCGGGTCGTAACCACCCTCCTCGAACACCATTCCAATTTCCTCCCATGGATTCGCCTGAAAAATCAGGGAATAATCGATCTCACCACAATAGAGCCGGAAAAAAATGGAACCATCGATAGTACCAGGTTTTTTGAGGCAATCGATGACCGTACCAGACTGGTTGCGGTCAGCCAGGCCTCTAATGTACTCGGTTCAGTGATTCCTGTCAAAAAAATAGCCGGGATCTGTAAAACCCATGGGGCTATGTTTCTCGTTGACGGTGCCCAATCGGTACCCCATATGCCCGTGGATGTGGCAGGTATCGGGTGCGATTTTTGCTGTTTTTCCGGGCACAAAATGCTTGGTCCCTCGGGTACCGGCGTGTTATGGATGAAGGAGCCCGCGATACGTCCCCTCCTTGTCGGGGGAGGGATGGTTGAGGATGTAAATTCTGACCATTACCGTGAGCAGTCGGGTTACCAGCGTTACGAAGCCGGAACCCCGGCCATCGGAGCCGGCATAGGCCTTGGCAGGGCGGTTGATTACCTGGAAGCCATCGGAATGGCGCGGGTACATTCGCATGAAGCACGCCTGACCGACCTGATGGTCCGCGGCCTGTCAGACATCAAAGGAGTTCATGTATACGGCCCTGGAATTACCGATCAGAGGATTGGGGTAGTGTCGTTTACCATCGATGGGTTGCATCCCCATGATGTTGCTCATATCCTCGACGAGGCCTCAGGGATTATGGTCCGATCAGGGGAACATTGTTGTATCCCCCTCATGCGCCTCCTTGGAACGAGGGACGGGACAGTGCGGGCAAGCCTCCACCTGTATAATAACGAACACGATGTTGATCGCCTCCTCACGACGGTGGAGGAAATTTCGAGGATGACCTGAAATGTATAAAATAATACCCTGCATAAAAGAGGAATCGGGTGTTTTCATTTCTTCGACCCATGAAGTGATCGAAGAAGTCCCGCTGGCCGTTACTATCAACGGGAGGCATGCCCTGACGGTAATGACGAGCCCGCATATGATAAGGGAGTTTGTTATCGGTCTCCTGTTTACCGAGCGGATCATTCACGGAGCAGAAGAGATAGAGTCCGTCCACATTGAACCCGGGAAGGTCAGCGTCCTGACGACGAATCCATTTAAGATACTGGTCTCAAAAAAGACCGTATTGTCGGGTTGTGGCGGGTCGTCATCCTATCTCGATGTAGCAAAATTACCCCGGGTTTCCTCGGGGCTTGTCCTCGATGCCGGCACGATTAGATCCGCCGTCAAAGAGACTCTCCAGTCCGATCTCCATGTCAAAACCGGTGGCATTCATGTCGTCGGACTATTCAGTGACAAGGGCACGATCATGATCACCGAGGATATCGGCAGGCACAACGCCCTCGACAGGGTGATCGGGTACGGTCTCCTGAATAATGTAAATTTCTCCGGGACGTTTGTGGTGAGTTCCGGAAGGATTTCATCAGAAATGGTGAGAAAATGCCTCATCGCGGGCATCCCGGTAATTATATCCCGCGGGGCTACGACAACCCTGGCTGTTGAAACGGCAGAACAGGCCAATCTCACCGTTGTGGGATTTGTGCGGGGGCAGAAAATGATTATCTATACCCATCCAGGCAGGATAAAGGGAGCTTCGGCCTCCGGTGAATCCGGTCTTCCCTGAATGCGTACCTGCTAAATTTTCCATGCCCTGAACCGTTTTTTATCATTCCCGGGTTCCCCGGAAATTTCCCCAAGTAACCTGCATGCCTGGCAGGTTGTCCCGCTGCAGGGTTCCCCGCATGTCCTGCAGCGGGGAATAATCCCCTCTCCTGCCGTTTTCCCAATGATTTCGGATAGAGACTCACGGCCCTGGATCAGCCGGAGCGATGCACCGGGATAGGTATATTCGAGCGATGCCTGCATCGATCGCACCTCCGACCTGAGCGATGAGCTGGCATAAGGACATTCGGGCAGGTATCCGGAAACACCGTTTAGAATCCCGTACAGGGTCACTTCTTTCTCTGTGACCTCGAGAAAGGGTTTTATCCTCCGGGCAAAACCACCATTGATCCGCGAACTGCTCCGGCGTATGAGCCTGTCGAGGTCCCCTCTCAGGTAATTCATCAGCACCGACTGGGCTTCGTCGTCGAGGTTATGTCCCGTGGCAATGGAATCGGCTCCCTCCTCTCTGGCGATATCGGAAAGGGCTTTTTTTCTCATAATCCCGCATACGGTGCAGGGGTGATGACAATCCGATTTAAGAATGGTATCGAGGGAGCTTCCGTACAGGGATTCAAATGATACAATGCGATGAGGTACCCCGAGTTTTTTCGTCAGGGTAACCGCTGACTGCACGGTCTCCTCCCGGTACCCCAAAATTCCTTCATCGATGGTAATAGCGAGAAGACCTGCATTACAGATGTCCGGGATTATTTTCGAGAGAAGAACGAGAAGTGCCGAGCTGTCCTTCCCGCCTGAAAGACCGACAGCTACCCGGTCGCCATGCCGAATCATATCGTACCGGTCAATACACGAACGGACGCGTTCCTCGACGTCGGCTATCAGGTGCGCACCACAAAGATGACGCCCTTTGTTCCTGTCGTAATACACTGCCGGATGTGAACAGATATCACACCCCGGCAGGTATCCATCAGATTCCGGCATCCTGCTACCAGCTAGCCCCCGTGGGCGACACGGAACACCTTTACCTCATCACTACCCGTAACCACTGCATCTTCGGGAATCAGCCGGCCGTTCTTGGTAACTATTACTTCAAGGGGATTGATACCCAGTGAAAGCAGAAGCGAATTCACTGGCACAGGATCCCCTGCAGGCATTATTATCCTTCCGTCAGGGAGATAAACGCTCATAACCATTCCCTTCTTCGTTATGGGAGAGTATCAGATTATGCACCTTCAGCCGGTATCATCATATCGTTTGGTGCAGGTTATCTGCAAAGACTAGAACGACTGCAATAACTCTTATCACCCCGGGGCCATATTTTTATCACCCGTGTTTTGGGGCAGGAAATGAAAGAAAGCATAAGCCCGGGATAAGAACCGGGCCGGAGAAGGATTAATGGATGAAAACCAGCTGAAAAAAAAGATATCCGCATTAAAATCAGAGAACAATGCAATTATCCTTGCACATAATTACCAGGCGGGACCGGTACAGGACGTTGCAGACCTCGTGGGAGACTCGCTGGAACTTTCGCGTGCCGCAGCATCAATGGACGGGGATGTCATCATCTTCTGCGGCGTGGATTTCATGGCAGAAACCTCTGCCGTTTTATCGCCTGAAAAAAAAATCATTCTGCCAGCGGGAGATGCGTGCTGCCCGATGGCGGAGATGGTGACCGCTGGTGAGATACGGTCGGCAAGGGAACACTACCCGGACGCGGCGGTCGTCTGTTATGTAAATACTACCGCAGAGGTCAAAGCGGAAAGCGATATCTGCTGCACATCGGCAAATGCGGTGAGGGTGGTAAATTCACTCGATACCGAGCGTGTCCTTTTCGTCCCCGACCGTAATCTTGCGTCGTATGTTGCCCGGTACACGAAAAAACAAATCCTGCCCTGGGAGGGTTTCTGCATCGTGCACGACCTCATAACAGCTGAAGACGTGATCAGGGGAAGGTTGTTGTACCCGGGTGCCGAGGTCATAGTCCACCCGGAATGCAGACCTGAAGTGATCGACCTCGCCGACGGGGTTTACAGTACGTCCGGAATGATCAGACATGTCTGCGGTGGGAAAAAAAATGAATATATTATCGGGACTGAAACAGGGATCCTGTACCGTATGAGCAGGGTGTGCCCGGCAAAGACCTGTTATCCCCTGAACCCGCGGGCGGTCTGTGCCAACATGAAAAAAACCGGACTCACTGATGTCCTGCATTCAATAGAGACCCTTTCGCCGAGGATAACAGTACCCGCAGAGGTTGCAGCCCGTGCACGGGTTTCAATCGGGCGGATGCTCGATCTTGGGTGAGGGCAGCAGGCGACAAAATCCGGGGATTGCCGTTAAAATTACCTTCTAAGAGATAATCTGACGTATCATTTGGCTCGTCAGGAATGCCCTGCCAGTCAAAGGGAGCTGGTTCAGATCAGACCGAGATCCACTGCGACATCCCGGGTATAGAGAAGAGCCGCTATCGCGTCGTTTCGTTTCAGATCGGGAGCTGTAGCAGCGAATGCGATAAATTCGTCAACTCTGCCATGGTCGCGGGTCCGGTATGCCCGCATCCTGATCTCATCCCATGTCCGGTGGGGGAAATACAGCGACCTGGCTTCTTTGAGAAGTGTTTCATGCAATCCGCGATCGATTATTCCCATGTGTTCCGCAAGATCCAGAATATACCTGATATTCACGAGGGGGATCGACATGGCATACCCTGATTCAGGATCGAAGATCAGGGCAACCTCGTCGTCCGACGTGATTTCCCCATCTCTGTACCACCGGTATATCTCACCGACGCCTGCCATGCCGAGGGTGTCAAGTTCTGATGCTCGCAATGCGCCCATGCTGGAGGCCCCGATTACCCGTACTCCTCTCTTAATCGCATCAAGGATCTCCCGGTGACCTACTGAACAATCCTGGAAGAAAACACCGTCGATCAGGCAGACTATTTTTGCCCCTTCCCTCACCGCGGCAGGAATATCCCCCCTTTTTGCGGGAGGGAGATATCGTGCATCGAGAATTCGGGCCGCTTCAGTTCTCGGGAGACTTGGGCCGAGAAATACGACGATTTCCTGCTTCATGGCAACGCCTTCCCTTCCTTTCCTGGTCCATCGCATAGACTTCAAGACCCGGGACTATCACCCTTACAACGGGGACACCGATATTCGGCCTCGTGAGATCTACGACGATTACCCTTTCGAGGCCCGATTTTGCGAGCGATGAAACGACCCTCACGATGTCTTTTTGGAAATCATCCGAATCACATGACGGGACCGCTGAAAAGTCTTCTTCGCGAATGCTCTCAAACCAGTACCGGTTCATCCGCTTCGTCCTTTCGTAGCCTATTTTTCGCCTGAAATCTGCAACATTCGTATCTTCCCGGGCTCCGTGGATCTGCGTTAGGCGGCTCTGAGCGACCTCGGTGATCGCACGGAGCAGGGCAATTTCTGCATTGGTGTGGGTCCCCATTCCGATGGTCAGAAGCGTGGGGTCCTTCAGTCTCACGTCGTCTGACACCGCCGCAATCGTCGGGATGCCGATATCGCTCGTGATATTTTTAATAATGATATCGACCCCGGCATCCGAAAACCTCGACAGGAGCTCGGCCGGCAAACCGTTGTCGATATGGGTCAGTCTGGAACCGGTATTTTTCATGACCTCCGCAATCGACCATGCATCGCGTTCGATGAGTTCCATCAGTGCATGAAATGTAGCTTCTTCGAGAGTATTTCCCGATGCAAGCCCGTTCGTGTTGGTCCTGAACAGGGCAGGGGTATACTTCGGGAGCGGGTGGAATACTGCGTTGGTAGGAACCCAGACAGGTTCATCGGCTGCTATATCATATCCCTCCATCCACGGGATCACGATTCCGGGATCTGCCCCTTCGGGCAGTATCAAATCCAAAGGGTTCACGGCATCGATCCCCTCGGGCAAACCCGGAAATGGTGCATTCAGGATCTCGCGTTCCGACGGTTCAGCGGAAAACCTCTCGATTCCTTCCATCATTGCCGATACTTTGGCCTCGATCGGAGTCGCGCCTTTCCCGTTATACACCGATATTGCCCCGTTCAGGGCTGTCGGCCGGATGCTTGAAAATACCGGGATACCGATACGGTCCAGGCTGGTAATGTCGGCAACCCTGGTGATCCCGGCTTCGGGGAGCAGTTTTTCAACGCGGTGCAGCGTTTCTTCGGGGGGCACCGTGCGCTGGGTCTCTTTACTGTAGGTCTTTTTGGACGATCTGAGTTCCATTGGGTCACATCGGGGGCTTTGATATCGTAGTGCGTTGCCCGCAGTACCAGTAAATTGAGAAGCAGAAATCATATACATTCGCTTCTTCCCCTTCCGTGGCAGAATCGGGAAACGATATCGTATATCAAAAGTTTTCCCCGGAATCTGGTTTTACCTGACAACGATTTGCTTTGGGTCCCAGGTTTAGTGTCGCAGGAGAAGCTATTTAATCGACTGAAAACGAAATGGGAATTATGCACGATAAGAAAGTTTTAGCAATATTCATCCTCGGGGTGCTCTTATGCGGGGGCTGGGGAATTATTCCCGTTTCCGCCGCGTTTGGGCAGGATGTATTCGGTTCCGAATGGATGAGCGG
>DATKKE010000030.1:0-11301 GCA_035543455.1 Methanoregulaceae archaeon | reverse complement strand
GGAAAGTAGATAATACCAATCCCTGCCACGATAAACATCAACCCTACGAGAATGCTGATGAATACCGGAGCAGATGAATGCAGTCCGGTTCCTGCACCTCCCCCGGTTCTCGCAACTGCCATCGCCAGGAACCCGATTCCGATTCCTACGAGTGCGCCTACCCCCGGCTGCCCGACGAGGAGCCCGATGCCTATTCCGATAAACAGGAATGCAGGGATAAATATCCCGCCCATATTTCTTTCTCTGCGGTTTTCGCGCATACAATACCGCGTCAGTTATCGATAAACGGGTATATCAAGGTTTGGTGATTTTGGAGGAGTTCCAGGAACCGGGCCTGCTCAATAGGGGATCGCCATCATGGAGCAGTTCCTTTAACGGACCTATAGCCGGCTATCCAATCCGACACAGTACCCTCAGGCAGGACACGAGAATGGGACAAATATGATTCTGGCCATATATCCCAGAAAAGGGGATATTGAAGTCTTTTCGGACATCACATAAGGACCCCAAATCCATAGCCACTACCCTATTCGCTTCTCAACGCATCGATCGGGTTGAGATTTGCAGCTTTGGCTGCAGGGTACAGGCCGGACAGCAGGCAGATTAGAATGCCGATGGCGATCCCGTACGGCACATAGATGAGACTCGGAAACGTGAAAAAATACTTCGAAGTCCCGAGCAGGCCCACAAGGATGAAGCCACCGATGAAGCTCACCAGGCCACCTAATCCAGCACCGATACCCCCGATGATGAATGCCTCGTAGATGAACATCTTCCTGATCTCTCCCCTGGTCGTCCCGATGCTCCGCAATACCCCGATCTCGTTGATCCGATCTTTTACCGACATCATCATGACATTGAATATACTGACCGAGGCCACAAGCAGGGAAATGCCACCAAGGAGCGTGATGAACAGGGTGATCTGCCCGATTGTCGAGTTAATCGTCTCGAGCAGCGCTCCTGAATCGGTGATCTGAATCACCTTCACCTTTTTATTCATTTTTTTATCGATGGCATCCTTTACGGCCGGTATATCGGTGATCGCGGGAACGAGCACATCGACCTGCTGGTACTCACCTTCATCCCCATACACCGACGTATACCAGCGATCAGGGACGATCAGGGCATTATCGGGCATCAGGTCGAGCCCAAAACCTTTTGGTTTAAGGATCCCGGCAACCCTGACGACCTGGGAAGTACCCGTGGTGTCGTCCCCGACTTTGATACGGGTCCCGACCTTGATATCCTGGTCTTTGGCAAGCGTCGATCCTGCGAGCGCCCCGGCGGATGCGCCACGCAACGAGCTGCCATCTGCAATTTCGACAAAGTTCTGAACTTTATCGGGATCGAGACCATAGATAGCGACCCGCTTCTTGTCATTGGTCCCGACCTGGATCAGGTCTGAACCGGAGTGGACAGGGACTACGGTGTTGTGACCTGCCGCCAGTTCGATCTCGCGGACCTGGTTATCCGATATGAGGGCCGTCGTCTTCGCCCCCATGCCCCCGCCGAACCCGCCACCCCCGCCACCCGTATCGGGCGTAATAATCAGCGAGTTTGCGTTGCTTGAAAGGTTTGACGAAACAGCGAGCTGGATATTTGCCCCGAGAATTCCCATCGTCGTTATGGCGACCACGCCGATGATGATCCCAAGCGCGGCAAGGAGAGACCTCGTCAGGTTGAGCCGGACATTTCGTGTTGCAAGCTGGAAAAAAACATTTTTTTTCCGTTTCATGCGGCCACCTTCCCGTCGATTATCCGTATCGTGCGATGCGCGTATTCTGCGACATGCGGGTCATGGGTCACCATGACAATGGTCCTGCCGGATTTGTTGAGACCTTCAAGAATCTCCATTATCTGTGAACCTGTCACCGAATCGAGATTTCCCGTCGGTTCATCGCAAAGAAGCAAAGCCGGGTCATTTACGAGGGCCCGGGCGATGGCAACCCGCTGCTGCTGTCCTCCGGAGAGTTCGCCCGGCCGGTGGGTGACAAGGTCCTCACTGAGCCCGACCAGTTTAAGCAGCCGTAAGGTTTTTCCTTCGTCATCCATGTGCCCGGTCTTCAGGATGACCGGGTATTCGGTATTTTCAAAAGCGGTAAGCAGAGGGATTAAATTGAATTTCTGGAAAATAAACCCGATCTCATCACGCCGGAGAAACGTGAGCTCGTCGTCGGACATCTCCCGGACATTCCGGCCGGTAAGGAAAAGATCGCCCGATGTCGGCACGTCCAGGCACCCGATCATGTTCATGAGCGTTGACTTTCCTGAACCTGACGGACCCATGATTGCGACAAATTCGCCTCTCATGATATCGAAGGTGATTCCCCGCAATGCGGGGACATCTCCTGATTTCAGTTTATATATTTTCTTGACGTCAACCAGGCGGATGACGGGCGTATCTTCCATGGACTGTCCTTTCAATGGTTCCTGGTCTTCCAGTACTGGTATCCGATGACGAGACCCACACATACCGCAAGGATACCGACGATAACCCAGGGAATGACAGACCCGGTATTGGATGATTTCGGATTTTTCACCTGCGAGATATCGGCAATAATGCTCCTCGTATAGACATTCCCGTCCTGGTCCTTGAAACTGGCTATAACCGGGACATTGTCGGGGCTGTCGCTGCTGACCGTGATCTCGAAGCTCGAGAAATCATCCGGTTTTAGCAATCCGACCGCATAAATCTTGTACGGGTCGACGGGAACTGCCGGCGGCCCGGCCGTGACGGTGACCGAATTGGCATTCTGAAGTCCGGAATTGGTGATATCTCCGGTGATCTTTATATTCCCGGTTTCCTGTGCCGCAATAACATTACTGATTACCGGGTCTGCCTGTGTCTTGTCGGTATTGAATACGACCGGGAGACTGAGCGTTATGCGGTGAGTATTCGGGCCGTTCAGGTACCTGGCATCAAAATTAACCGTTGTCGGGCCTGATGCAGTGAGATTGAAATTCAGGTTAACGTTCTGGCCCGGGTCGAGGTGATCGATGACAATATCCTGGGGGATGACATCAACGTTTTGTCCTGACGGATGAATAAGGATATTTTTTACGGTATCGGTCCTGAGGTTGCTTAACGAAAGTGTTACGACACTCTTCTGTCCCTGTACGAATGTATCGGGTTTGTCCTGCACCGAAAGGACGACAGGGGCATCATTTACTTCCAGTTTTAGCGGGTAGCGGAGATAACCGGTATCCTGGAACTCGAGTGAAAATACCGGGTAATATATCCCTTCCGGGACATCGGCCCTGACGGTAAACTGGAAATTCATTTTATTCCCTGCCCCGATAGACCCGACACTGTCATACGTGGACATGGATATCAGCCGGATATCTGAATCGTACACCGTGGCACGGTGAACGGTGACGCTCTGGGTCCCGGTATTGGTCACCTCGACATTTATAGTCCCTGTATCGCCGGTAAAAAACGTTCCGGGGTCGAGTGTCACACCGCTGACGGTCACCTGGCTGTAGGCAGGTGCCTGGGTCACCGCATCTGCCTGAGCCATTACACCGGCAGGCAGAACAAGCAGCATCCCGAACAGTACCAGTAATGTCACTACCGGAACGATCTTCAAACCCCCGGATTTTTTTCGTGTGCTCATTTATTGTGCTCCGGGTACCGGGGATACAATGAATGTCATGACGAGGGTATACACGATATAGATTATCACCGGGACGAGGATTGTTATCGCTGCATCCCGGAATGAAAGGCTCCTGGCGTACTTAATGCCATAAATCCATATATTCGCACTCCATAAAACGAAAATCACGCCGATAACCACAGAAATCCTTGTCAGCTCAAGCATTGCCGGGTCATTCATCAGGCGAGTCACCGCATTCTGGAGGAGCACGGGATCGGTCAGGGACTTGATTTCGGGTACCTTGACCATCGGAAGATAGTAAAAGGCTGAAGCAAGAGTGATCAGGCTCCCGAAAATCTGGGGAATAAACCCGTACCCCACGCATTCGAGGGTCCGGTTAAACGTTCCCGTGCCCTTGAAGGCCATGGATATCAGGTAAAAAACACCGGAACCGATCAGCCAGAACAGTATGACGCCGACAAACGCACCGACCACGGATGAGACCGATATCAGCTGGCTCACCCCGGCACCGGCACCGGCAAACATCCTCCCGGTAAGGGAGCCAGCCTCATAACCGTACAGGGCACCGACGACCCCGGCTGTCGCGACGAGAAGGAATGGAATTTTAAGATTTTCTTCCGATGCGATTCTCTTTCTGAAGAACGAATCAGGCCTGATTAAAATGTCAATTATGTTCTGCATCATACTTATCAGATTAACTACATAGGTCATCTGCGGGGTATATAAAACTAAAGGAATGTGTTGTTTTTTTCGTAACAAATAACAGGAAATACTTAATAATTGTTGTCGGGAAGGATTTTTCGTGCTCATCCATTTCCAGGAAAAAGAATTCAGAAAAATGATATGTTTACCGGAGGGATTCCACGATTGCTCTTCATTCCCTATGGGATCAGCAACCTATTCAATGAAATGGTGGGTCAGGTTCATGACATCACGGTACGGTACCACTCCGACGATGCGGTTATCGTCATCGGTAACCGGGAGTGCACGGAAATCGTAGCGGTTGAACATCTCCTTTGCTTCCTTTAACGTGCTGTCGGGGGACAGGCTGATGTAATCGAAGACCATGATGTCGGCAAGGGTCTGATTGTCCTCTGCCTGGAGAAGTTCCTTGATATCGATTACACCGAGAAGGTGTTCAGACGCGTCAATCACATAAAGGTACATGATGACGTCTTTTCCTTTTGCCACGGTCGCGTACAGGCTCATCGCCTGTTCAGCCGTCGTTTCCGGAGGGAACCTGATGTACTCGGGAGTCGTATAATTGACTATGGTTTCCTCCTGCCTGTCGAGTATGGCCCGGATTTTTTTCACGTTTTCCGAATCGAGCTCTGCGAGGATCTCTTCGGCGTCCGATGCCGGGAGAACGGACAGGATATCTGCCGCCTGTCCGGGCGTCATCTCATCGATCAGCTGGACCACACGTTCACGTTTTAATGATGAGACAATCTCTCTCTGGACATTCGGGTTTATCTCTTCAAGGGTATCCGAAGCCTGCTCGGTATCGAGCTCCGAAAAAATCACCAGCCGTTGTTCATTGTCCAGTTCTTCGAGGATATCGGCCAGATCTACCGGGTGGATCTCGGATAAGGTTTCCATCAGGACGTTCAGTTTTACGTTTCCGCGGAAACTGCCCATGGGACTTGGCAGGGGCTGGACAAGAGTCCATGATATCATCTGTTCCTCCCGGTCCGGGTTGAAATTATGAATGATATCTGCAATTACCTTGAGGCCGATCCTCCTGAGGAGACCGTAACGACTGACGTCGACATCGGTCACATAGATCTTCCCGTTCCTGTGCACAAGTCGTATGTCATAGACGACCTCAACTTCCTTATCTTCGATATCAAGGACTTTTTTATCGAGAATATGGTCTTTTAAGAGGAAAACAGACTCGGGGGGGGCTTTCTCATACTGCTCGATCGATTCGATGCCAATGGTTATCTCCTTCCTCCCAAATGACTGGACATTATTCATCGGCACGAGAAGAGAAGGGTAACCGAACGACCGGATGATAACCAGATGGGTCACTTCCGGTATCTTTGATGTTTCAACAATGACGAGGTCTGACAACGTTCCGATTTTTTTCCCGTTCCAACGGACCTTTGCCCCTATCACTTCGGAGAGAAAATACTCCTGTTCAGGTTTCTTCTGGTTTTTTATTGTGTTATTTTCCATGGTACCGACCTCATGGTCTCACGAGAGTATAAAATTTGAAAGCGAGGACCAGGACAAGAATTATGAGGTATATTCTGAGGCCCAGGAGGGCTACCCTGACCATTCCTGTCATTTTAATCTGCGGTTCCGCATATTTTTTGTTGATCTCGATAAACCGGGAGAAATGCTTCTCTAAGAAACCTCCTGATTTTACCTTGTCACAGTCTTTTCCATCTGTTGGAACTGTCTTTTCCAATTATCTCACCTCACAAGAATATCTCCGGGAACAGGACACTGAATGCATAGAGCGTTGAAAGTACAATTATTGCAATTACAATAGCTGTACTGACAATATTCTGCAGCAATGTGTTTTTATATTCACCCATGATTTCAGAATTGTTCAGCAGCAGGATCAGGAATACCAGTGCGGCAGGGAGAAGGGTTACCGCAATAACCTGCACGAACAGCGTTATCAGGACAAGCGGTGCACCCGGGATGAGAACAACAAGGCCCGCCGTGATCAATGCGAAGAAATAGTACGCATAGAACCAGGGAGCTTCCCGGATCTTATTGTTCAGGGAATGGGCCCAGCCGAATACTTCACCGAACGCCCATGAACTGGCCAGCGATATGCAGATAGCACCCAGGAGACCGGCGTCGAAGAGACCGATTGCGAGAAGCGTACCGACATATGGATAGATGCCCATGATCACCCGGGCAGCCTGCGCGGCACTTTCTATGTTCATGCCATAGAGGACCGTGCCCGTCACGATGATTATGAAAATTGCGACGACCACCGTAAAAACTGCCCCGAAAATTGTGTCGATCTTCCCCCACGGTATGTCTTTCTTCCCCATTCCCTTATCAACGACCGCACTCTGCTGGAAGAATATCATCCATGGTGCAATGGTCGTCCCGATGTTCGCCATCAGGAAGAAAATTAATATCGCGGTGATTCCACCGGGAAAGTTCGGAATGATTCCCTGCCGGAGGATACTCCCGACTGTTGGGTGAACCATGAAGGCAGCAGGTATATATACCAGATTTAAGAGGCAGAAGAACATCGCCAGTTTTTCCCATGTCCAGTACCTGCCCTGCAATATCATGAACATCATGATGCCTATGACGATCAGGACCGTTATTACCGGGGGTATGTTGAAAATTGTCAACGCAGCGGTCATTCCTATGAATTCGGTGATAAGTGTCAGCCAGTTGACAAGAGAGAGGTCAATTAGTGAGAACCATCCCCAGAACGGGCCGAATGCCTCAAATATGGCTTCTGCATGACCGTGCTTGGTAACTGCACCGAGTCGGACCGTCATCTCCTGGACGAAATACGCGACCGGTCCGAGAAGAACCAGGAACCAGATCAGGGCATACCCATACGCCGCCCCGGTCGCAGCATAGGTAGTAATTCCACCGGCATCGTTGTCCGCGATCATGACGATCAGACCGGGGCCTGCGATAAGGAGGTACAGCTGAATCGCCTTGATAACCCTGCGATATTGATAATAGAACCGGGATAAAATGTTCATGGCGACCCTCCTCTCCAAGATATTGTGACTGCTCCGGGATTCGCCAGGTTGGCCCGATCATCCCTTCATCAGAGCCATCGTTGGTTCATTGCACTTTAAATCTGACACGTGATTACTATTAAAAGGATATGGGCAGGCCGGAATCCGGGCAAGTCTCCCGAACGGTATTTGTATTCGGGTGGGAATTGAATTTTATGAGGATTTAAAGCACATCATCAAAATACAGGTTAGCAACAACCCGGGATGCAAAGAACCAACGGTCAGAACGGGCCTGCAGGGCCTGTTCAAAATCAACCACCACGGGAAAAATCAGGAAAAAGGGAGCTGATCAGACCGGGAGATTATTTTCTTCCGGACTGCCGGATGCGTTGTACAGCCCGGGTGAGATTCTCCATGGACGTAGCGTACGAGAGGCGTTCCCACCCGGGGTTATTGAATGCCGTACCCGGAGTAACGGCGACATGCGAATCCACGAGCCATGACCTGGCGAGGTCCATGTCGTTCTCCGTGACCCGGATATATGCGTAAAACGCACCGTCCGCAGGGGCCGTAGAAAAACCTATCTCGCTCAGCTCCTTCATCAGGTACTCCCTGCGTTTACTGAATTCCTGCTTCATCATCCCGACGCAGGACTGGTCCCCCTTCAGCGCCGCCACCCCACCCCACATCGCGAAGGTAGTCGGATGGGTGATAGTATGCTGCTGCACGATCGACATCTGCCTGATGATCTCCGGAGGGGCGACTGCATACCCGATACGCCAGCCGGTCATTGCATACGTCTTTGAAAAACCGTTGACCGTCACGGTGCGGGCCGCCATATCACCGACGGTCGCGAGGGATATATGCTCGCCATTGTACAACAGCTTCTCGTAGATCTCATCCGAAATGGCGAATAAATCATAGTCACTGCAGATGTCAGCGATAAGTCGCATCGAGGTACGGTTAAGGACCGCCCCCGATGGGTTTGAGGGGGAATTTACGATAATAAGACGGGTCTTCCCTGAAATCCTGTCGAGCAGAGAATCATCGACCTGGAACGTCCTGGCATCGAGGGGGTGGTGAACCGGTTTTCCTCCGGCAATCTGGACACAGGGTTCATAACTGACCCAGGACGGGTCGAGAATAAGAGCCTCGTCACCCGGGTTTAAGAGGGCTTCCATAGCCTCGTATATTGCGTCTTTTGCACCGCAGGTGACAATAATATCTTCTAATTTACAGGGGATATTGTTCTCGCGGGAAAGTTTTTCGGCAATGGCCTGATTTAATTCCGGGATGCCGTTGCTCGGTGCGTAATGTGTCTCGCCACGCCTGATCGCATCGATGCACGCATCGCTGATGTGTTTCGGGGTGTCAAAATCGGGTTCGCCGATAGAGAGACTGATCACATCGATACCGGACGCCTGCATCTTTCGTGCTTCATTCGATATTCCTATGGTTGCGGACGGGGCTATGGCGCCGATCTTCCCGGACAATTCCCTCATTTCAACCGCTGCACGAGTTTTATCGCTGATTCCACGGCGCGTTTTGCATAGTCAATCCGCTCGTTCGCCTCGAGCCGTGTCATTCCGGGCCCCGAAATACCGAGGGTTACAGGTTTGCCAAATTCAAGCGAAAGGTCAATTATTTTCCGGGCTGCATGCTGGACGACGATCTCGTCATGCTGGGTGGACCCTTCAATTACGCACCCGATCGTGACCACCGCATCGACATTCTTTCCCTGGAGCATTTTTTTAATTGCGAGAGGCATGTCATACGCCCCGGGAACATAGATGCATTCCGTCACCTCCGCCCCGAGAAATGCAGCATGCTCTCTCCCCTCGATCTCCATCATGTAGGTGATGTCACGGTTGAACTCCGCGACTACAAATCCAAGTTTTATCCCCATGGTGTTCCTCCTGAAACGTTTCGTACTGATAAATCTTAAACTGTCCCCATCGTCTCAGCGCCGGGCAGGCCCTGCATCAGAAAAACCCTGCCTCTGCCCGGTTCCGGCATCTTTTTCCAGTTCTTTCGGATATAGCATGAGTTTTACCGCATTCACCGCGTGTTTGCGGGTACGTTCGGACGCAAGCCACGAGAGTTCATTATCATCTTTTACCTCGTCTTCGTGGACAAAAACCTCAATAATGTGGGTATTCGTCATCAGCTGGCATATGATGAGACCCTGGGATGCTTCATGGGCGCAAAGGCGGTCTTTTTCCTTGCCGCCCGGCATCCCGAGAGCCATGACGATATCGCACTTACGTTCCTCGATCAGTTTTTTACATGCAACGGGGAGATCTTTTATACCCGGCACCGTTACCCGTTCGATGCTGACCGAGGCATGTTTCTTCAGCTCTTCGATGGCTATTCTTCCCATATTCACGCGTGAAAAGGTGGTATCGGCAATACCAACCCTCATCCGAGCACCTCGCAGGCGGCCCGGACACCGTTCCCTTTTACGTTAAAGCCCTGCTTCGCGAGCGAATACTCGGTGGCTGCAAGTGTGGCAAGGATCTCCGGAGCTCCTACCGCTCCCATATTACCAATCCTGAAAATTTTTCCCTTGAGGTAGTCCTGGCCGCCTGCCATCTCGATACCCATCTTCTTGACGGTGCCGCGGAAATCGCCGTCTTTTATCCCGTCAGGCACGCTGATTGCCGTGACCGTGTTTGAGTAGCCGTGGAGCATGTCCGTTTCGGGGAACAGCCGGAGCCCCCAGGCTTCCGCCGCGGCCCTTACTGCCTGTGCCAGGCGCTTGTGCCTCGCGATACGCTCCTCGAGGCCTTCTTCCTCGACGATCGCACAGGCTTCCCTAAGCGCGAGAAACAGGGGTACAGCAGGTGTATAAGGCGTTTCCATAGGCGCCGAGCCTGCACTTTTCCGGTATGCGGCAAGATCAAGGTAATACGGGGGATTTTTCGAGGATCGCTCCCAGGCCCTGTCACTTACGGAAATAGCCGAAAGACCGGCAGGTGCAGCGAGACATTTCTGGGACCCTACAATCGCCACGTCGACACCCCATTGATCCGCGTTGACCGTGTCGCCTGCAATCGAGGTGATACCGTCCATAATGAACAATGCATCATACTTACCTGCCAGTTTCCCGATCTCAGCGGCCGGGTTAAGAATTCCGGCCGAGGTCTCGTTGTGAACGAGGGTGACCATTTCGGCGCCCCCCTTGAGCTGTTCTTCAAGGGCTTTTAAGTCGAGAGGCGTCCCCCATGGCGACCCGATTTCAACCGGGTGACCGTATCGCCCTGCAATTTTAAAAAGACGTTCCCCGAATTTCCCGTTAACGAGGCAGGCGATCTTTTTATCCCTCCCAAAATTTGCGACAGCTGCCTCCATGGCGGCCGTTCCCGATCCACTGATCACAAAGAGGTCATTCTTCGTTCCGAAGCAGGTCTTCAGTACTCTAACGCAGTCCTTGTAGACCTGTCCGAATTCGGCCCCCCGGTGGTTGATGGCCTGGCGCATCATCGCACACCTGACCCGTTCAGGCATGGGAACAGGGCCCGGCAACATCAAGAGTGGTTCTTTTTCCATCGTAATCAGCCCATAGTATATTAATAGAGACAAAATATAAGTTTGGATGGCTTGTATGGTTGAGGTTTCGATTATTTCAGGATCTGCATCCGATGAAAAGATTGCAGAGCGCACGGCAGCTATTCTCAAGGAACATGCAGTCACGTACGATACATCGGTAATTTCAGCCCACCGGGAACCCGGAAAACTTGACGAATTTGTGAAAAACAGCGACTGTAAAGTTTTTATTGCCATCGCCGGACTCTCTGCGGCACTTCCCGGGGTTATTGCATCAATGACGAACAAACCGGTGATTGGAGTCCCGGTAAGCGGAACCCTCCAGGGGATTGACGCATTATTATCGATCGTCCAGATGCCGAAAGGTGTACCGGTCGCCTGTGTCGGCATCGATAACGGGGAAAATGCTGCACTGCTCGCGATCAGGATCCTGGAAACCCGCTAAGAATTAATTGCTTTTTAAAATGCCC
>DATKKE010000029.1:0-29734 GCA_035543455.1 Methanoregulaceae archaeon | reverse complement strand
CGGAAGAAGTTGTTGCTCCACTTCGTCGGCGTATTGGTCCAAGTAACTTCGAGACCGCTGCCGATTGCATCCCCGCCTTTTCCAGTGCCGAAACTGCTTTTCCAGCCCAGACCCTGCTCCTCGATGCCCGCGGCTTCGGGCTCAGGCCCCACATGGGTCGCCGGGCCGGCGCCATGGGTCTTGCCAAAGGAGTGCCCGCCGGCAATGAGCGCCACCGTCTCTTCGTCGTTCATGGCCATGCGGGCGAACGTCTCACGGATATCTTTCGCCGCTGCGACCGGGTCCGGGACACCGTTCGGGCCTTCCGGATTGACGTAGATCAGCCCCATCTGCACGGCAGCCAGCGGATTTTCGAGGTTCCGGTCGCCGGAGTAGCGTTTGTCCTCCAGCCACTTGTTCTCCGAACCCCAGTACACGGCCTCTTCCGGCTCCCAGACATCAGCACGGCCGCCGGCGAAGCCGAAGGTTTTGAACCCCATCGACTCCAGGGCAACATTGCCGGCAAGGATCATAAGGTCGGCCCACGAGATTTTCCTGCCATACTTCTGCTTGATCGGCCAGAGCAAACGGCGGGCCTTGTCGAGGTTCACGTTGTCGGGCCAGCTGTTGAGGGGCGGGAAGCGCTGCTGGCCAGCACCGGCGCCGCCCCGACCATCACCGGTGCGGTACGTGCCGGCGCTGTGCCATGCCATTCGAATGAACAAGGGCCCATAGTGGCCGAAGTCCGCAGGCCACCAGTCCTGTGAGTTGGTCATCAGTGCCTGCAGATCCTTCTTCACGGCCGCCAGGTCGAGTTTTTTGAATTCCTCAGCGTAGTTGAACTCCCCGCCCATTGGATTGGACAGGGGAGAGTGCTGGTGCAGGATTTTAAGGTTCAGCTGGTTGGGCCACCAGTCCCGGTTCGATGTGCCCCCGCCAGCCACCTGCCGGTGCATCCCGTCCGTTACCGGGCCCTTGCTGTCGTCAGTCATAAGGTCATCTCATTCTGTGATGATATCCACGGTACGAGGGCCGGCCCATGCTGCCTTCCTGGGGGGAGTCCCGGGTTTCCGAAACCGGGACTCTCCGGTGTACGGCAGGGGCTTTCCGGCTCTGGCCCGTTTATAATGGAAAATGGGAGTACCGGTTTATCAATATAGGGGTAAGGGCAGTATCCGTCCACTAAAAAATGGTTATAATTTCACATTTCCCTTCCGATCCAGTTTCCAAAACGGGTTATACGCGACTTCCCAGAGAAAACCATCAGGGTCGGCAAAATATCCCCCATATCCGCCCCAGAATGTTTTCTGTCCGGGTTTCAGAATACGGCCCCCGATATCCTCAGCCGTTTTGAGCGTGGCATCAACTTCAGCCTCATTTTTGGTAACGAAAGCGAGGGTGAAGCCCGGAAAACCTGTTTCCCGTGAAGGTACCATGGCATCTTCAGCCAGTTTGTCGCGGGGATACAGGGCAAAAATAATGCCATTGAGCGGAAAAAATGCTATATCATCATCTACCTGTGCCGTCCAGCCAAGCCCGTCGCGATAAAAGGCAAGTGAGCGGGCGAAGTCCTTCACCCCAAGGGTGATGACATTGATCCGTGGGTCCATGATAACCGGGTTATCGCTGTGCATGATAATCCCTTCCCATTCTGAAGATACATTACTGAACAGGTGGATTTGAATGGGAGAAGGAAATATCATTCAAAAACCGGTATCCCGGGAAATGACCGTACCTTTTTTACAAGCGGACCTGATTTCGCACAAACAAAACCGAGGTTGCTCCCCCGGATGACCAGTAGGTTATCACCGGGTTGGATGCAAAAAGTGCACATGATCTCCGCAGGCAGTTTCAATAAACCATTGTGCAGGATCCCCCAGCAATACAGCCGGCCTTTGTAGCGGATCAGTTCACCCGGTTTTGTCCTGAACTCTGCAAGTTCCGGATTATTGGATAAAATGCCGGAGAGGGTTGATTGTTCTAGGAATGATCTTCGTGCAACAACAAAACCACCTGAGGCTTTGCTCCCGGAGATAAGAATCACTTTTTCGTCTGACTGTATCGCATATTCCCTGATCGTTTCTTCCGGTACGGTACTTCGCCACCGGGTCGGATTTTCACCCAGCCGAAAATGTATTTCCCGCCTTTGGACAATTGAGGCATACATATCATCCCTATGGTAAGATTATAAAGAACATAAAACCCGGTACTGATATATTGGCGGTTGATTGGGGAATTTTAATGAACTAAGATATTGGTCACCAATCGCAGATGGATCACAACCTTAAGTTTTTTTATTTCCCGGTTGTCCTCTCAATGAACCGTTGAGCCTTTGCAAATGAGTTATCACGATAGGTCTGGTTAATATTCGGATAGAATTTCATGCTCTTGTCCCCCCTCGAGCACGACCATGAAAGGTTCTTACCATCCACACTGTGAAAATGAGGATTCTAACTTGAACAAGATGAGCCGCCGGGGGGACTTGAACCCCCGACCTGCTGATTACGAATCAGCCGCTATACCGCTAAGCCACGGCGGCAGAAAAATACCTCTTACCTATTGTCTCCCGGTTCTTATAAAATTAAGAGTCCGGTTGTTTATGTCTCTTGGTCGACCAATGATAGTTATGAGTAACCGCGGATCGTGGTAACATTATCAGCCGGAACATTTCCTCCCTTCGGTTCTATCCGGCCGAATTTCGATTCAAAGTCTGCCATTGTCTTTTCGAGCACGGCCAGGAGATTTTTTGCATGAGTCGGCGTGATGCTTACTATTGCCTTCGCTCTTGCCTGGTTTACGCCGGGAAGCTGGTGGAGAAATACAAAGGTAAACTCGTCTTCCTTGAATGCGATCTGGATCATATTACTATACACGGGGTCGAGCGTCTGAGGAATATTAACCGATATTTCCTGGTTTGTCATAACCAATATATGAGCGTTATTTGTTAAATACGTGATGAAACGACGCAATAGATTGTGAGTTTGGAACCGGCACGAAAGTCCTGTTTCCTATACACCCTTCAATGGATTACAATAATGATATATAATATTATATACTGCCTTTACTTATATACTAGTATCAGGAGATTGAAATGATGACCATGGCCATGAGTGAAGGCATAGTAAAAAGACAGGAGGCCCGGATTCAGATCCCGATCTTCTTCAAACTGATGATCAGTATGCTGATCGTAGCGACTATTCCGATCTTCCTCCTCGGAATAGTATCGATGGGTGGAACCGAAAGCATCATCTCTGCACTGGGTCTCCAGCCGACCATCATCCTCCTGACCGCAGTTACACTCGGAGTCGTTCTGATGTGGAGTTTCTTCCTTGCAAGCAGCATTACGAGTCCTATCGTTAAACTTTCGACAATTGCCCATGGCATGAGCGAAGGGGAGATCAAGACCTCAGAGATCGAAGTGATGACGAACGATGAGATAGGAGAACTGGTGACCTCGTTTAATAAGCTCATCAATACCTACCGGATCCTTGATACTCTCGCGAAGGACGATATGACAAAATAAGGAATCGATTAACTTCGAGAACGATCCCACGTATATATAACAGGAAACCTTCAATCCAGGAGGTCACCATTCCCTTTCCTATCTTCCATTTTTACTGACTGAACACTGGAGAAATTTTTAAGAACTGCATAAAAATGACCGAACACTGGCAGCAGGTTATTGTGACACCGGAATTTGGGAACGGTCAATTGACAACCGGAAACAGAATTATATATGAGCTGGCGGACAACTATTCAATCGCGGCCATGCTAAAGGATATACTCCATAAATTTATCGTCATTGACGGGGTCACTTCGGTGCATTTAATCCGGGACGACGGGGAGGTTGTCGACGGGCTCGAAACGGGAGATATTGATGACAACCAGCTTGCAGCAGTAGTCTCGTTTGTTATGGCAGAATCAAAAGCAATGGCCCTTAAGTTATGTAACGACCCCCTGACAATGGTATATCTGGAATTCAGGGACTATCTCCTTCTTTCCTCCCCGCTAACCGGGCAACTGTTCATTGTTATTATTGTAAAGCCATCGGCGAACATTGCCCTGGTCATGGCAGAGCTAAAGAAAAACCGGGATACAATTATACAGCAGTTATGATGGAAAAGCTCCCCGAAGGTACCGTGATAGGGCAGATGCGGGCGTCATTTGACTGGGTGCTCTCGCATACGGCAAGGTTTGCGGGAATTGTCGTTGTCATTGTTCAGGATAGTCGTGGTTTTATCCTGATCGACAAGGGAAAACCGCTTGCATATTATTTCAGGCACGGCAAACGGGTCCTCAAGGGCCATAACGCTTATGAATACTTCCGAAGCCAGAGTGCCATTCTGTTCGAATTGCGAAGATACAGCCCGGAAGAAATGATCACGGCACTCGAAATCGTATCGGCAGAGGATAAAAAAACTCCCACTCTCGAATCGGTGTTTCTTTCCGGTGACAAACAAGGTCTCATCGTGGAAAACGGTGCGGCGGATTTGCAAAACCCTGTACACGCTATATCCGGTAAAACCAGGGTGGCAATGGAATCAGGAGAAGGGCCTGATAAAGAAAGCGCTGAACCCATGGCAGCTGACGTGCAGAGCGCTGAGAACCTTGCAGCTACCGTGCTCGCCCAGATGGCAGGAATAGATAACAGCCTTTACGATGTCCATGCCGAAGACAGCGGGAGATACCAGGAACGGCCGGAGGATGAGTCAGATATCCGGTCATTTGAAACCGAGGATGAAGTAGTCGCAAATATCGGGGAACTCCTGCTCGGACAAATTATCGGTCTTCCCGGGGTGATCGCCGTCTCAATTTTCAAACGAGGCATGAATATTCTGTCAATTGGAGATATCAGTCTGGAAAACCTGATCGACATTGCCGAAGACCTTATCGGTAGTGCAAAGGAGGTCTCATCGGTGATGAAGACAGGGCCATTCGTGCAGATGACACTTCAGATCCCAGCAGGGAACGTCATCATAGCACCTTACTGGGACGAATATCTCTGTATATTGACAAGACCCGGTATCAACCTAGGCCAGATACGGAAAATACTTCGTGATATTCCAGCCGGACATGTGGTCAGCCAGGGCCGGTGATTCAGACGTACACAATTCTTGTTGTGGACGATAATCCTTCAATCGTCGATATTTTTGTCAATATGCTGCAGCAGGGAGGATATATGACCCTGACGGCATCAAGCGGGGAGAAAGCACTTCAGATCCTTGAAAAGAACCGGCCGGATATGATCCTCCTCGATATCATGATGGAACCCCTCGACGGCTGGCAGACGCTTGAACGGATCAAGGCAGGCCCTCCCTCTGTTGCCTCAATTCCTGTGTTAATGCTCACGGCAAAGCAGCTTACCATCGGGGAGGCAGAGAGATTTGGGCTTTCAATTGAGGACTATATAAACAAACCAATAACCAGGCGTGCTTTATACGATTCGATAGAGAGGTTTTTCCGCAGGCGTGACCGCATGGAAACGAAAATGCAAATTGCCGGGGAGAGTGGGGCAGATCCCGAAATGATACGGGAATATCGCACATTGTGCCGGACGACCGATGTGCAGAGGCGGCTGATCCGGATCCTCGAACAGGTTGCAAACACCGGTGATGTTTCAATTGAACAGCATGCTGAGATTTATTCTGCGGTTAAAGCGATGAAAGAAACAGTCATGGGTAAGACAGAACGTCTTAACGAGATCAGGAAACAGTTCGAAAATCTTGGGATCTCCCCCGATGAAGGCGAAAACCAACAAATAGCTAAGGACTTCTGAACGGATTACCTCTATCTTATCATTACCGCCGCCGTTACAGTACAATGGATTTGATAGTCTGAATAAACGGACAGTTCCGGTGTCCCTGCTCGCAGCAGCTTCGCGATGCCCTGTGCGGGCATATCTCATGCATTCGTCCGGCTGGGAAGAGCCAATGGAATATACAATCTGTAAACAGATCTCCTACCACCTCGGCGGACCTCTCTGTTTTGATACGATATGGGATGAGATAACCAGCATCTCTCCGGCGATCGGGGGCCATAATGCGTCTTTCCTGGAATTGTGTATAAAACAGTGCGTCGAAAAAGAATGGCGAACGGCCTCGGATCACGATGTCAGGGTCGAATCGGAAAAATATGGGATTTATGGTGTAATCGACAGGGTATTTGAGGAACCACCGTATTTTTCGATAGTCAGACCGGTTACACCTCCGGTAGCGGGAATTTATTTGCAGGACAGGATAAAAGTCTCCGCCTATGCACTTTGCCTTTCGGAAATGTCAGGGAAGGAGATCAGGGGAGGGACCGTAGAGTATATACCCGGGGGAGAATCGAGGTTCTGCGGGATTCAGCCCGGGGATATGAGAAAATTATATTCCGGGCTCCGTGCAGCAAGAAATATCGAAGCAGGAACGATACCGAAAAAACCGGTGCATGCACCATGTACATCATGTTCCTATTATTCACGCTGCGATCCGGGGCCGAGACGGCTTTCCGAACGATTGCCTGACAGATAAGGCTTATTGGTGAAGCAGGGTCTTGGAAAGGATGTACTCGCCATGAGCTTCGCGTGTTGTACCGACAATCAACCAGTTCTCTTCGCCATGCCGTTCGCATATTCCACGTGCCTCAATGATCTCCCCCTTTTCAGCCTGGCCGCTGTAGGTATGGGTAAATGATAGTATACATGAGATTTCCGAATGGTCAACGCGGTACACTGCAGGATTATCAAATGAATAGACAGCATCAGTCACTTCGGCTTCGATGGTAAGGGGGCCGAGAATATCCCCCCGCGTCGTGGCTTGTACGATATCGTCATAGGATCTCGTGTAGAGAAGGTCGAAATAGGTATCGTCGATCTGTCCGCGGTTCCATTTCCTTTCCTCATGCCTGATAAATTCGTCGAGGCTGATATCAGGTCTCCTTTTATCATAGATCCGTTGCCAGAGTTCCCCGCTTACTGGTTCCAGGATTCTATGTTCTACTGCCCGTTTCAGGGTATCACGGGCAATAAACCAATCATTCCCGTAAACGACAAAATCGATATCGGAGGAGCCAGCTTCAAGACCGCAGAGCAGCGAACCCGTGCAGCCCATGCTGCTTCGCGGCACAGGAAATAACTCTGCAAGTTTTTTAACCCTCGGATCACGACCCGTGATTGCAGGGAGTTCTTCTTCAGGTTTAAGGAGCTGTTTCACGTCGTCCCATGGGACCCTGTGAATAATATCGAGATACTCCGGTTTTTCCTGTTCAATAAGACGGTACGAAGGTTCGAAGTCGAGTTTCCGGAACCTTCTCCCGGCTTTGTCGATACGATCCCCGGTACTATCGGGGACGTACCGGAGAATGCAGCCGATACGCTCGGTATTGTCGTACGCGGAGACTGCATACAGCCATCCGTCACGGTCTTCGATAAAGTCCCTCAGTCGCGCCTGAATCATATGGTCACTCCAAGCCTGATAACCATTGGGCAATTTCTGAAGAGATAGCTCCGTTCCTGATGATAATCCGGTTGACCAGGTCTACTACTGTACTTGGGGTACCAGGTAGCCTGCCTCCGTCGATAAGGATATCATAGAGGACATGGCATTCATCAGGAGTTACCGGATCTTTTGCTCCGGACTGATTGGCGCTTGTAGCGGTAACAGGAGAGTCAAATTCCGAGATAAGCTGCAAGGCCAGCGGGTGATCAGGATACCGGATCCCTATCATTCCGGTACCGCCCGTCAGGATATCAGGAACCGAGGAACGAGCCCGTACAACAATGGTAACGGGGCCGGGCAGGAACCGGCTGATGAAATCTTCCTCTGGTACCCCAATACGTCCTACTGCACAAAGCATCTCGAAATCAGAGACCGCAATTGATATGGGTTTTGATATCAGCCGGCCTTTAGCTTCGTATACTTTCTGGATTGCATCGTCGGAAAGAGCATCGCCGCCCAGTCCATACACCGTTTCGGTAGGGTAGACAACCAGGCCATCCGCATTTAGTACCTTCACAGCCTGCCTGATGATATCCATCAGAATTCCCGGCCCTTTACCCGCTGAATGTCAAACACTGCCGCCCCGCTGACGTGCATTACCGCAAACACTCCGGCCTGGATAGGGTCTGTAACCACGAGATCGGCATGTTCCGGTACGCTTCCGGCCATTTTTAATGCGATTACCGGAATACCGGCTTCGCGGACCCTGTCTACGGCAAACGATATCTCTCCCCCCATAAGGGATCCGGCAAGCACGAGAATTGCCGCCCGGGGTAGTCTCGCCACCGCATCTACTGCCTGTGCAACTGTTTTCTCGCCGACAAGAGGAATAGTGTCCACGGAAATACGCTGACCCCTGATGTTGTGGCGGTCTGCTTCATTTACTGCGCCAAGGGCAACCTGTGCCACCTGCGCACCACCGCCGATGATAATTACCCTCGTCCCAAAAATATTCGAGAACGGTTTGTATGGCTTGACATCCTTGACCGAAGGGATCGTGATGAGTTCCCTGATAAGTTGGTCAATGTCGGATCCTCCCTCAAATTCCACATAAATTTCCGCGAGTTTGTCAAGCGGCCCAGTCTCGAATAATTCCTGGTGGATCATCATGATATTGGCATCATGATGGGCAACGATCGTCGTAATATCCCGGAGTACACCTCTCGAATTCTCGGCAATAATCCGTACCGCAAAAAGTTCCTCGGGGTGGTCTGGCATGAATGAGTGCGATAGCCGGGGATCGAACCCGGGTTAGAAGCTTGGGAAGCTCCTGTCCTGCCGCTAGACTACTATCGCCCGGAAATTTCACTATCCTGTTGGTGCCTTGAAAAGATAAAGGTTTTTTAGAGAACCCATCTATTTGCGTATTTTTCTATAACGGCACTCAATTCATCCTTCTTCGCATGAAAAATTCGGGGAATGCCATGGGAGTGTCAATAAACCAGAGATAGTTTGAAAACCCGAGTGCAAAATAAAAAGGCAGATTATGTTTTAAATCATTTTTCCTTGTTATACGGTTCTTTTGATCCATAAAGCAGGTGGATTTCATGCATGACCTCCCGGTGGTAACCAAGGAGCATATCACTGATGACCCCGAACATAAAGATTTGAAATCCAACGACAACTAACAGGACGGTGAGAACCGTCAGGGGGAGGTGATCAATATGCCGGAGCCATTCGGAGAGGACGTATATACCGGTAATAATGCCTCCTATCATGATAATAACTCCGATAAGGCCGAAATAAAACATCGGGTTGTTCATTCGTGCGAGTTTATAAATAGTGGTCATAATTTTCAGGCCGTCATGAAACGGGTTAAGTTTGGTGTGGGTGCCGGGACGTTTGTAATATCTGATCGGAACGACATATACTCTCTGGTTATTTCGCACCGCTTCCGCCGATATTTCGGTCTCGATCTCGAATCCCTTCTCCTTTAAATGAAGTTGCCTGACGGATTCACGGGTGAATCCACGATAACCTGAAAGGATATCATACAGGTACACCCCCTGGGCAACTTTAAAAAGACGGTTAAGAATCTGGTTGCCAAACAGGTTCAGCCTGCTAAACGAAGCCTGATTATCAGGGATCAGCCGGTTCCCAATTGTCTGGTCATATCCTTCAAAAAGTGGGACGAGCATTCGATCAGCATCCCCTGGTAAATATGTCCCGTCCCCGTCGAGCATCAGGATATATGGGGCGTCTATGGCCTCGAACGCTTCGATAAGTGCATTTCCTTTTCCTTTTCCCGATTGTACCAATACCCGCGCACCTGCTTCTTTCGCAAGCTCCCGGGTAGGATCCCTGCTGTTCCCGTCCATAACAACGATCCGGGAATAGCCGCCTGACTGGAATTCTCTTATCAGGTCACTGATGGTCGGGGCTTCATTCAGCGTCGGAATAAGGATGCATACCTTATCTTTTTCAATATTCATTCAATTATTATATTAGATTCCCAGACATAAGTGCTTTCATGCAATCGTTCGGAAGAGGTTTTTCGAACGCTGTCTCTTCATCAACAAGCAGACCCCGTACGGGAAGTGAACTAACGAAATGGGCATAGGATCTCTGACATCCAAAAAAGGAACCAGGGCACTTGGTATTGCCGAAAGCTATTCGGGGAGAGAACAATCGGTTCTTTGTGGTGTTTCGATGAGAAAAGACGGGAATATCGATGGTATCAGGTTTGTTTCCGTCTCGGTGGGAGGACTTGACGCCACCCATGCCGTCATTTCTCTAATACAGGACTTTGAACGGAGGGATATCAATATCATCCTGCTTGGAGGCTGCATCATCTCCTGGTTTAATATTATCGATACCCGACGTGTGAATGAAGCGACGGGAATCCCTGTTATCTGTGTGACGTATGAAAATTCGGATGGTCTCCTTACGGATATCAGGCGCCATTTTCCTGATGACGAATATCGTCTTTCCCTCTACCGGGGTCTTGGAGATCGGATCCCGGTATACCTGGAGACAGGGAAAACCATCTATATCCGTCCCTTCGGGATCCCTGAACGCGATGCTGCAACGATCTGCGACCAATTCACTCTCGACGGGAGAATCCCCGAACCAATCCGTGTTGCAAGACTTGCGGCCCGGGGACTCATGCGGTATGAGCATGGCTCGAGACCAGTGCTCCTGTAGGTTTATAAAAGACATCCATCCTGACCCGGTCTCCAGGATGGAATGTGCCGTCGGTGAAATCGATAACAATTTTTTCCCTAGGTTCCCAGGTCGGTCCGGTACACCCGAGTCCTCCCATGGTCTGGACGCCGATATGGACAGTCTTGATGAAGTTATGCCCGTTCATTGTACTGATACGACTCGGCAACAGGATATCATTCCGGTAGAACAACGCTTTCAGGTTATCATTTTCAAGACTTGCGGTTCCTGTGTGACAGAGCAGGACCCGGCTGTCATAATTTAGCACGCCATGTTCATTCACACTGTAAATGGCCTGGATCTCAAGGAACGAGGGTGGTTTCTCCCATTCGAAAACCGGTATCCTGAACATCAGCAGTACAAGGACTGCAAGAAGGATCGTGATCGCCACGAGGAGGATGGTCGCAGTCGTGTGCGACGTTGCGTCCTGGGCTCCTGTGGGATTTCTGTTGTGCAAAGTATAACGTTATCCCAAAAGAACTATTTAACACCATGCTTTTTATCCGGAACATGTGAAAATCATTTTTTTTTAAATTGTCATTATCGTCTGGCAATTCCAGGATCTGAAGAGAAAATATGCATTACATTAATAAAAAAGTGAATTTATTGTTCTGTTTCCCCGGTCCGTACCCGGATTGACTGTGCAACTGGAGAGACAAAGATCCGTCCGTCCCCAATCTTTCCTGTCCTTGCCGCATTCATGATAAGATTCGTGATCTTTTCTGCGTCGGCATCCTTTACAACGACTTCAACTTTGCATTTAGGGATCAGGTCGACCTCTATTTTCCCTCCCCGGTACTCGAGGACGATTCCCTTCTGGTCTCCCCGGCCTTTTACGTCAGTAACGGTCATCCCGAAGATTTTCTGTTCTTCCAGTGCTTTTTTGACAAATTCAAACCGTTCGGGTTTTATTATTGCTTCAATTTTCATCATGTTTTTTCACCTTCAGAAGGCACACTGCTCCCCGTGCTGGGATATATCAAGGCCGACATATTCCTCTGGTTCGGTTACCCGCAGACCCATCACCTTGTCAACGATATATGCCAGGATATAGGTGACGATGAATGCATAACCAAGGGCAGCAAAAGCCCCTGCAGCATTTGCGATGAACTGGTGGACATTACCCTCCAGTAGTCCGGAGGCCCCGTTTATCGCTGCCGCTGCAAATATACCCGTGGCAAGTGCACCCCAGAGCCCGCCCATTCCGTGGACTGCCCATGCATCGCAGCTCTCGTCGAATTTTTTGTTCAGACGGAACAGCATGGCACCATAACAGAGCAGACCCGCGACAGCACCGATAAGGATCGATGTCATCGGCGTGACATACCCTGATGCCGGGGTGATCGCTACCAAGCCTGCTATTGCACCCGATACGAAACCAAGCGAACTTGGTTTACCGTGGTACCAGCTCGCAAACATCCATGCAAGTGCACCCGCAGCTGCCGCGGTATTGGTAACAACAAAGGCATTAGCCGCAAGCCCGTTTGCTGCCACAGCGCTCCCTGCATTGAATCCAAACCATCCGAACCACAGGAGGGCTGCACCGAGAAGTGTCATCGGTATGTTGTGAGGTTCCATCGTATGTTCACCGTAACCCATCCGTTTACCGATAACGAATGCAACGGCCAGAGCACCAAATCCCGAACTAATGTGGACTACCGTTCCTCCTGCAAAGTCGAGGGCTCCGAACTGCTGGGCCCATCCACCGCCCCACACCCAATGTGCCAGGGGATCGTACACTAGAGTTGTCCACAGGAGTGCGAATACAATGAATGATGGGAACTTCACGCGTTCGGCCATACTGGAAGTCAGGATTGCCATGGTTACCGTTGCAAACACGAGCTGGAATACCATGTAGAGCAAGCCCGGAACCGCCGTGCTATAGGGTCCCGGGTCCATGCCGATGCCATTCAGCCCGATGGCACTGAGATCTCCTATTAATGGCCCCCCTGTGCCAAAGGCAAGCGAGTACCCGATCAGCACCCACTGGATACTGACCAGTGCAAACGCTGCAAATGAAAGGGCGATCATCGAGATGATATTCTTGCGCCGGAGGAGGCCTCCGTAGAAAAATCCTACCCCGGGTGTCATGATCATTACAAGGGCCGTAGCAGCAAGCAGCCAGGCCGTGGATCCAGTATCAATTGCCATTCATTTTCACCATACTTTGAGTTTATACCTTCCGGAAACGATGCAGACCCAATCTGTACCGGGTACCAGTGCACCAGCTGATATTCAGCCGGATAACGATTGCCTGTCAGGTTTCATATCCTGTCCCGGTTTCCGATCCCTTCGGGAACGATCATATCGGAATACAGAGGATTCAGGTGGTACCGTTGGAGAGGTGGTAGATCGAGGGCGGTGTGCCCTGTGAATACTGACGGTACCACGATCCTCTGTTAGAAGGAAGTTTGTTTCTACCATATTTAAAATTTACTTTAATTCGCTATAACAATTACGTGTTTGAAGCCCGATTGGAGACACAGAATGGAATTCGCGCTGGTCGGGAATGCTTTAAAAGCAGGAATTCAAAAAAACCGAAATAAAATAAAAACAGGATATACCAGGGAGATTACCCAGGACAGAATTCTTTTTCAATAGTATTAAAACCCTGTAATTTCCGGTACTCCTCTATCCCGGCCCAGACAACTCCCGACCTCCATCCCGTAAGAAATGTATCGATAATCCTTGTTGAAAGACTATCCGGGCTCCGCTATTGTTCCACTTCTCCGGTTCTTACCCTGATAACTTTCTCGACAGGAATCTGGAAAATTTTTCCGTCTCCCATTTTTCCCGTCCTTGCCGCTTCCACAACGATCCCGATAACCTTGTCGGCATCCTCATCCTTTACCACCAGTTCGACAGATAGCTTTGGCAGGAGGTCGATCGCCATAACCCCCCCGCGAAACTGGAGTGCAATTCCCTTCTGTTCCCCCCTCCCCATCACATCGGTAATGGTCATTCCGAAATACTCCTGTTTCTCCAGGGCCTTTTTAACGAAATCAAGTCTCTCCGGACGTATAATAGCTTTTATCATTTTCATATCGGATCACCAATATTCAGGCACGCTCCCCGTGCTGTGACAGGTCGAGACCCACATATTCTTCTTCCTCGGTCACGCGAAGACCCATTACCCGGTCCACAATCTTTGCAAGGACAAAGGAAGCGACAAACGCGTAGACCATCACAAGAATTGCACCTGCAATCTGGACCAGGAACTGGTGGACGTTACCATACAAAAGGCCGGTATATCCGTTGATGGCTGCAGATGCAAAAATACCAACCGCTATTGTTCCCCAAATCCCTCCCACGCCGTGAACCGACCAGGCATCCAGGCTTTCATCCATTCCTTTGCCAATACGCCACAACATGCTCTTATAACAGAGAATTCCTGCTATTACACCGATAAGGATCGAGGCGAGAGGACCAACATATCCCGCACAAGGGGTAATCGCCCCAAGACCGGCGATTGCCCCGCTTACCATCCCGAGAGAACTTGGATGACCCGTAATCCATGAGGCAAAGAGCCATGCAAGGGCGCCGGCAGCTGCCGATGTGTTGGTAACGACAAGTGCATTCACCGCAAGACCATTCGCTGCAAGTGCACTCCCCCCGTTAAACCCGAACCAGCCAAACCAGAGAAGCCCGGCACCGAGCAGTGTCATGGGGATATTGTGGGGTTCCATAGCGTATGTGCCGAATCCCGACCTTTTTCCTATGACAAGTGCAATGGCAAGAGCGGAAAATCCCGCCGTTATATGGACGACACTACCGCCAGCAAAATCAAGGAAACCAAGACCCCCAAGGAATCCGCCACCCCACACCCAGTGAGCCACAGGGTCGTAAACAATAGTCGTCCAGACAAGGGCAAACACTATGAAAGAACTCAGTTTAACACGTTCTGCCATACCCGAGGTGACGATGGCCATGGTCACCGCGGCAAACATCAATTGATACACCATGAAAAGCATCGCCGGAATCTGGGCACTGTAGGGTCCCGGATCCAGTCCAACCCCATTCAGACCTGCAAGAGAAAGGTTCCCAAGCGCCCCCGACACGTCACCTCCGAACGCAAGGGAATACCCGATCACGATCCATTGGATACTGACAAGGGCAAATGCCACAAATGACATCGCAACCATTGAAATGAAGTTCTTCTTCCTGACAAGGCCACCGTAGAAGAGACCCACACCAGGGGTCATCAGCATTACGAGTGCCGTTGAAGCCAGGAGCCATGCTGTTGCTCCACTGTCTACTACCATTATTATTACACCCCTCCAGATGCTTTTTCAATGTTATTTCAGTTTTATCATTTGCCTATTCCAGGAATTCAATTAAGATTCGTATGAATATCAAAGAAACCATTTCCCAAACAGACAGAAGCAATAAGATCGTGAGAGGCTGGGGGAATTCTTTTCCATACGGTTGTATGGTATGAATTCGAATCTTTACTGCTTCTGATAGAAGGAATTATATTTCTTCCATATTTAAAATATTTTATTTTAAATTTTTAAATTGTCAATATGCTAACCCCAGGTGTCCCAGACAACAAGAATATCCGGAAACATGGAAATTAATAGGGGATACTTCCTTACAACTTTATGGTACGTGAAAAATGTTAAAAAAATAGTGATTGTCTTTTTCTGTTATTCCATTATAGCCCGTATCAATCAAGAAGGATACTAATCGCCTCGTCCCGGTATGCATCCATTATATACGGGATGCCTGATATTTCCGATGCCTCTTCGGTCAGTGCCATCAGGTCGTTTCTTCCCATCGCCTTCAGGCTGAAATTCCGGCTGCCGGCCATTAGCTGCTGAAGTCCTGTCCTGAACTTCTGAATATAGGTGTAAATCCCTATGGCACCCATCGGGATCTCCCTGAAACGTTCCCCGAATTTTTCACGAAGCTCCTCGTAAGAGACAAAAATTTCTTCAGCTTTTGTCCCGAATCTGGAAACAGAGTTTGGAAGATTTCCGTCATTGATCCATTTACCAATATTCTTCCCGACCATTCCCGGAATCATCAGTCCCCGGCCCATGCAGACCGCTTTCACGTAAGGGCTGCCCATTGCTATCGCCTTAAATACATTAGGTTCATCTGAAAACCCGCCAGCCATCGCAATATCAGGCACGCGGATACCTCCCTTTTTCAGCCGCTCGCAAAATTCATAGGTGAGGCACTGGAGATAGAAGGTAGGAATTCCCCATTCATTCATCATCGGCCAGGGGCTCATCCCGGTTCCGCCCGACGCACCATCAATGGTAAGAAGATCGATCTTTGCTTCGGCACCATAACGAAGGGCCATAGCAAGTTCAACGGTTGAATAAGCCCCGGTTTTCAATGTTATTCTCTCAAATCCGATATCCCGGAGATGATCTATCTCCTCAAGAAATCCTTCTTTCGAGATAAACCCAAGGCGTGAGTGCCGCTCGAACTCCTTTATCTCTCCAATTTTGAATGCTTTCTGGCTGTCTGAACGGGTCGGGTCCGGCACTATTATGTAACCTCTCTTTTTTAATTCCTGTGCTCTTTCAAGAGAACGGACCTTGATTTCCCCTCCGATACTTTTCGCACCCTGTCCCCATTTCAGCTCGATGGTATCAAGGTTATGCTTTGAGGAGAGGTATTCCGCGGTACCCATACGGGTGTCCTCAACGTTCATCTGGACCAGCATCTCTCCAAACCCTTCATGGAACCTTTTGTAAATATCGATCCGGCGGTCCATTTCAGGGGATTTTGTTACCTTGCCCCGGGAATCGAGCTCGAGCTCTGGATCGGTACCGCAGACATTTTCACCACATACGATCGTGATGCCGGTAATTGCAGCACCGATTGCGAAATGTTCCCAGTTTATCCTCGCAATGTCTGTGGAACCGAGTGCCCCGGTAAAAATGGGAAGCCTCATCCTGACTTTTTTATCCCACCCGTATTCGGTCTCGGTATTAACCGAATAGAAGATAGCCGTATCCGGGCTGATTTCAGTTCCCTCGGGAAGACCATAGGCACCCGTTGCATAACCCTGGATATTTAAATGCGAATAATCAATCGGGTAATTTTTATCCGCACCTGCTGTTAACTCTCCGAATGGTCCCGGATAGAGAACTTCACGGCCCCTGAATGAAGCCAGCCAGCTCTCGCAACTCCCCTTGCATCCATCAAGGCATCTGGTACAGATACCTGACATTGGCGAAACACTGTGTGATCGGTTTATCGTACCTGTTGCTTCATTGGCGTTCGGTCTTCTAAGGTTCATTCTGTAAATCTCCTCTTCCCGCTCATTGTCGATCTGCAAAGCTTACTCAGGCAGTCGCTATGGGGATTCCGATAATTGGGAGTATATTTTTTACGCTAATAAGGGCTTGCTTATGTTCTACTTCGTTCCCAATTCAGACGATCAATCTGTGTCAGGTTTTTCCTGATCCGGATTTTTTAAAACTATAACGTGTTTTTATCTGATATTTTCGAAAAAAAGACTTAAAACAGTGTTAATTCATCGGGGGGCCCGATAACTCCTCACAATATCAGATCCGTACCACCTGATGTGACCGACGCGAAATGTATTTCCAATATATGTTAACACAAAACCATTCATTGTAAAAGCCAGGAAAAAATTTTAAATGATTATCAATAGGTAGCCAGGTACCGGTCAAGCTCCCAGGGGTGAACCGCAAGCCGGAAGGCATCGGATTCCATCTGTGCAGTGCTGTTCAGGCTTTCCATGACGTGATCTCCGAGCGTCTTCGTCAGCACCTTATCCTTGTTCAGGAAGTGGTTGGCTTCCATCAGGCTCGCGGGCAACATCTCGATACCCATTTTTTCGCGTTCCTTTGCACTCAGGTGATAGATATTTACATCCGTACTCTTCGGGGGTTCGATCTTATTCTTTATACCATCGAGACCTGCTGCAAGCATACATGCGAATGTCAGGTAGGGGTTGCACATGGGATCGGGGCTCCGGAATTCTGCGCGAGTACTGTTGCCACGGGCAGCCGGAACCCGTACAAGCGCTGATCTGTTTGTATTGCTCCAGGAAATGTAGCACGGGGCTTCATATCCCGGGACAAGGCGCTTGTATGAATTGATGGTCGGGTTTGCAACACCGGTAATAGCCTTGGCATGCTGGAGGAGTCCCCCGATATAATAGAGAGCTGTCTGGGAGAGCTGCTTGTCCCCCTTCGCATCATAGAATGCATTTTTCCCGTCCTTCGCAAGTGAACCATGGGTATGCATCCCGCTGCCATTTATCCCGGCGATGGGTTTTGCCATGAACGTAGCATGAAGTCCTTCCCTCATGGCAAGTGCTTTTGCTGCAAATTTAAAAGTAATAACACGGTCTGCCGTTTCAAGTGCATTACCATATTTGAAATCAATCTCATGCTGGCTCGCTGCCACCTCGTGGTGGGACATCTCTATCTCGAATCCCATTTTGGTCAATGTGAGAACTATTTCTCTTCTGACATTTTCGGCGGCATCCTGCGGTGCGAGATCAAAATAGGCTCCATAGTCCTGGAATTTTGTCGTCGGCATGCCATTTTCCAGCTGGAACAGGAAAAATTCGAGTTCCGGCCCGGTGTTAAAGGTGAAACCGAGTTTTTCTGCCTCAGCCATCGTCCTTTTAAGGATATAACGTGGGTCGCCCTCAAACGGTTTATTCCCGTACGTGTATACATCGCAGACGAAGCGTGCAACCCGTGCATCTTCTGATCGCCACGGAAGAATCGTATAGGTTGAGGGATCGGGTTTTAAGAGCATATCGGATTCTTCAATCCGGGTAAATCCCTCAATAGAAGACCCGTCAAACCAAATTCCGTCAGTCAATGCTTTTTCGGCCTGTTCGACCGGGATAGCAGCATTTTTAGGCATTCCCTGGACATCAGTAAACTGGAGGCGGATAAATTTAACGAGATCTGCATCAATCCGTTCCAGCATCTGGTCAACTACGTTTTTGCTCGTCATTATCAAGAGTATAAAACCTGACATTATTTATATTTACTTACCTGATTTTTTGAAAAATGTCTTTATATTTCATGTATTTTGTTAATTAAAAGGATTAAAAGCGATTTATTATAAATTATCCGCAAAATCATATGGAAGGAAATTTCTGACCACCGGAAAACCATTGAGGAGACCCAAACCTTAATTGTCCCTGATCAACATCTTCAGTCCGCCCCGATACTACCTGTCAGTGCTGGCAAAATATCTGTTCCTCATATATGAGATTTATCAACGAGGAAATCCTATCTGTATGATCGGCATTGAATAATGTAATATTCGGGGTATTCGTGGTACCATGTGTGGCATTATCGGCGTGATTGACAAATCCCGGGAAAAAATAGACGGTTCATCGGTCCGGGAGGCCCTTTCAAAAATGGATGAACGAGGGAACGGGCAGGGATCGGGGTACGTAGCGTACGGTGCATTTCCTGAATTCCAGGACCTCTATGCGATACATGTGTTTTTTGACAATATCCACGAATCGAAGATAAAGGTGGATACCCTGTTATCCGGGTGGGGGACAATTGTGCATGATGAGGAGATACCGACCGACGAACATGCAAAAATAAAGAAAATACACACACCATGGCGGTATTTTTTTAAACCTGATAAGAATCTGATGCCCCAGAGCCTGACTCCGGAAGACGATATCGTAACCAGTCTGGTCATGAAGGTGAATACCAGCATGCCCGGAGTCCTGATTTTTTCCTCCGGGAAAAACGTAGCCCTGTTCAAGGCGTCCGGATGGCCGGAAGATGTGGCTGATTTCTACCGGATCCAGGATTATAAGGGATATATCTGGCTCGGTCACAACCGTTACCCGACTAATACACCCGGATGGTGGGGAGGAGCCCATCCCTTTAACCTCCTGAACTGGAGCGTCGTTCACAATGGTGAGATCACCTCCTACGGGACCAACCAGCGTTATATCGAGAGTTTCGGGTATAAATGCACCATGTTTACCGATACGGAAGTCGTTGCATACCTCATTGATCTCCTCGTCAGGCAGCACGGGCTGTCCCTTGAGACGGCAACACGTGCGCTTGCACCTCCATTCTGGGATGAGATCGACAGGATGCCGGAAAAAAATCGGCACCTCAATACCGCGATCCGGATGGCCTATGCTTCAGCTCTCATGAACGGACCGTTTGCAATCGTTGTGGCCAACAGGGACTTCATCATGGGGTTCACGGACCGCATCAAATTAAGACCGCTCGTAACCGCCGAATGCAATAACCGCCTTTATATATCGAGCGAAGAGGCGGCAATCCGGGTAATGGAACCTGATATCGATAAGATTACGATGCCCCGTGCCGGGTCGCCGGTAATAGGGAGGGTCGTTGCATGAGTATCGGCACGGTTCCGATGAAATTCCGGGTTTCGATCGACCGTGACCAGTGCATGGTCTGCGGCCGCTGTGTCGAGAACTGTTCCTACAATGTGTTCCGGAGAGACGGGGACACCATCAGTATCAATCCGAGGAATTGCGTAGCATGCCACCGGTGCCTTGCGATGTGCCCCCGGGATGCAATCTCATTAGAAGAACGACCTGTCGACTACCGGTCACACCCGCTCTGGACAACGGAGATCAGGGAGGCGATCTATAACCAGGCAAAATCGGGGAAGATCATCCTTTCAGGAATGGGCAATGCGCTGCCATACCCCGTAATCTTCGACCGTCTCGTCCTCGATGCCTGCCAGGTCACGAACCCGAGCATCGACCCGCTGCGGGAACCGATGGAGCTTCGTACATATATCGGGAAGAAACCCTCCCGCCTGGAGTTTGAGAAGAGAAGTACCGGCGACACCGAACTTATCACGGAACTTGCCCCCAATCTCAGGCTCGATACGCCGATCATGATCGGCCATATGAGTTACGGGGCTATCAGCCTCAATGCACAGACCAGTATTGCGAAGGCGGTTACAGAAACAGGGACATTTATGGGCACCGGGGAAGGCGGCCTCCATGAGAGTCTCTATCCTTACCAAAGTCACATGATCGTGCAGGTCGCGTCAGGAAGATTCGGGGTCGACATCAATTACCTGGAACGGGGAGCGGCAATTGAGATCAAAATCGGCCAGGGAGCAAAACCAGGGATCGGCGGCCATCTCCCCGGCGAGAAAGTAAATAAAGAAGTCTCGGTCACGAGAATGATCCCTGAAGGCAGCGATGCAATCAGCCCCGCACCCCATCACGATATTTACAGTATCGAAGATCTGAAACAGCTTGTCAGAAGCTTAAAAGAGGCGACCGAATGGAAAAAACCGGTATTTGTCAAGATTGCGGCCGTTCATAACTCTGCCGCAATTGCAGCCGGGATAGCACGTTCTTCGGCAGATGCTGTAGTTATAGACGGTTTCCGTGGAGGTACGGGCGCCGCACCCCGGGTATTCCGCGACCATGTCGGGATCCCGGTGGAAGCAGCGGTTGCAGCGGTTGACGCAAAACTCCGTCAACAGGGCATCAGGAACGAGGTATCCATCATTGCGAGCGGCGGTATCAGGGAGAGTGCCGATGTGGCCAAAATCATCGCTCTCGGAGCCGATTCAGTCTATATCGGGACTGCAGCCCTTGTGGCCCTCGGATGCAGGGTATGCGGTACCTGTTATCGCGGCGTCTGTGCCTGGGGCATCGCAACCCAACGGGCCGACCTTGTACAGCGGCTCGACCCTGAAACCGGGTCGAAACAGGTCGCAAACCTCCTTCATGGATGGACTCTCGAGCTCGCCGAACTGATGGGTGCCGCCGGTATTAACAGCATAGAAAGCCTCAGGGGTAACCGTGACCGTTTACGGGGATATATGCTCGACGAGGCGCTGATGAACGTACTCGATGTCAAATCGGTGGGAGCCTGAACAGGATGAAAACCATTGAGATCGACGCTGCAGACCTTCATTACACCGCGTTAAACAAGAGTATCAGACAAGCCGTTTTAAGAGGGGTGAAGGAGATCACCGTCAGGAACATCATGGGACAACGGTTTATCGCCGATGGCCTGAAGGGTGATGTATCGTTATTCCTCCACGGTGTTGCCGGCGGTGATCTTGCCATGTTCATGAGCGGTCCGACCCTGACTCTTTATGGTAATGCCGACCATGCTCCCTGTAATACGATGGATGCCGGCAGGGTCATCATTCACGGAAGTGCCGGCGACGCAACTGCCCACAGCATGCGGGGAGGCCGCGTATTTGTCCGCGACAACATCGGGTACCGGGGAGGAATCCACATGAAACAGTACCTGGATAAATTTCCTGTCCTTGTTGTCGGAGGTTCGGCCCGTTCTTTTCTCGGCGAATATATGGCAGGGGGAATGATCCTCGTACTGAATCGGTTTACGGGAGACATGGCCGATGAACGGGGGATCGGCAGCGGTATCCACGGGGGAGAAATTTTTATACGGGGGGATATCTGTGATGATTGTCTCGGCATTGGTGCGAAAAAAATTAAATGCGATGCGGATGAGATGAAACGGATAAATCCGCTTATTAACGAATTTGCTGCCTATTTCAATCTCGATCCGGCGCAGTTCCTCGATTCTGGGTATGTGAGGATTTTCCCGGCCAGCGCACGACCGTTCGCGAACAAATACACATGGGAGTAATGATCATGATGCCTGCAAAAACGTATGTGGACCTGAAATCTGAAGTCTGGGAAGTTGGCAAATGTTCAGGGTGCGGAGGCTGCGTAGCCGTATGCCCGGCAGATGCGATTACATTCCCGGAACAGGGTGACAATGCGACCCCGGTTCAGTCGGGATACTGTAAACAGGAGACTGACGGGGTACCCTGCGGAGCATGTTACGCGGTCTGCCCAAGGGTAGCCGGACAGACAACCGATACCCTCGGCACCTATCTCGATATTGTTTCGGCAAAATCCCGGGCAGATATTCCCAGACGCCAGAGCGGGGGTGCGGTGACTGCGATACTTATGAATGCCCTTAATACCGGGATGATCGATGCGGTAGTAACCGTCACTGAAGACCGGTTTACTCTCAGGCCGGCATCGGTGGTCATAACATCGGCAGAGCAGCTCGTCCATGAAGCCGGAAGTCGCTACAGCTGGTGGGTCCCCCTCCTCGCCGCGCTTAAAACCGCCGTCATCACGCGAAAATATAAGAAAATAGCTATCGTTGGAGTTCCCTGCGTCGTCCAGGCAATTTCCCGTATCAGGAGTTCTGATCACGACCTGCTGGTGCCCTATGCCCGGGCTATCCGTCTCGTCATCGGGTTGTTCTGTACCGAGACGTTCGATTACACCGCACTCGTTGAGAAAAAACTCAAAGCCGGGCATAATATTGCGACATGGGAGATCAAAAAGCTCGATGTACGGGGGAAACTCATCATTACGATGAAGGACGGTAACGTATTCTCTTTCCCGATGAAGGAACTCGATGATACGGTCAGGACGGGGTGCCATATTTGCACCGATGCAACATCCCTTTTTTCCGACGTTTCTGCAGGGTCGGTCGGAAGCCCGGAAGGTTACACCACGCTCATTATCAGGAATTCGGTTGGCAAGGCATTTGTCGATAGTGCCGTTTCAGCAGGTATTCTTGAAGTTACCGGTGATATCGATAAAGACGCGATCGAAAAACTTGCCGCCAGCAAGATTAAAAAGAATGCCACCGGGTAATTTTTTTGGTATAACCACGCGTATCGTTCTCCTAACCACGGGGTTCTGTCATGATCCGCATCCTTTATTGACCTGCCGGTGATTGTATAAAATAATATCCGGTCACGGTTGGGGCCGGGCTCCCGAGAACTATATTTCCTGCGCAGGAATGATACCCATGGCAAGAGGTAAATCCGTAATTTCGATGCTATTGATCTGTATCATCATCTCCGGCATAACCAGTGCCGTCGCAGGCGCTCCTGTTACCGACCGCACCGGGAGTGGCCAGACAGAAACAGCAGTTATCGCTCCCTTTTGCCAGGAATACATGAACTGGCTCCACGCACATTCAATAATCTACAAAAATGCGCAGGGCCACGGGCTCGGTCTGATCCCTGCTCCTGTCGATCTTGCCGGATCATCACCCGATACATGGTCGGGCTCAGTTTCATCGGAGGGTTCGGGGGCGACTCTTGTCCCCGGCCAGTCAGGGACGGACAGCAGCGGTCTTCCCCTGTCCTATGACCTCCGGACGCTCGGCAGGACGACCCAGGTCAGGGACCAGGGCCAGGACGGGAACTGCTGGGCTTTTGCATCGATCAATTCGCTCGAATCGTCCCTGCTTCCCGGTGAACGGGATCAGTTCTCAGAGAATAACATAAAAAACCTCCATGGGTTCGATGTTGCCCCCAATTCCGGAGGCAATGATTTCATGGCAACGGCGTACTTCGCACGGTGGAGCGGACCGGTCAGCGAATCTGCAGACCCGTATATTGACGGCTCTTCCCCGTCGCCAAGTTTTCTTCCGGTACAGAAGCATGTCCAACAGATCTTTTTTGTCCCCGCCCGCACCGGGCCATTATCAAACGGCCAGATAAAATCTATTGTTTCCGGGTATGGTGCAGTATATTCCACAATTCGGTGGGAAGACACGGCTTATAATTCACGGACCGCCTCGTACTACTATTCAGGTTCAGGGGAGCCGAACCATGCGATCGATATTGTCGGATGGGACGATTCATACAGCGCGAATAATTTTGCAACCCCTGCACCGGGTAACGGGGCATTTATCGCACAGAACAGCTGGGGAACCGGCTGGGGGGACCAGGGATTCTTCTATATTTCCTATTACGATACGAGAATCGGACGGGATAACGCGATGTTTACTGCGGAACCGGCCACGAATTACCAGAAGATATACCAGTACGACCCCTACGGGTGGGTGGCCAATTTCGGCCTAGGGTCGGATACCGCCTATTATGCAAATGTCTTCACCTCATCGGGGACCGAAACGTTAAAGGCGGTGTCATTCTACACCACGGCAACCTATGCAGATTATGAAGTAAAAGTCTTTCTCGATCCTGACCAGGGACCCATCAATTCTGAAGGTTACAAGGTTTCACAAAATGGGAATTTTGAAATGCCTGGATATCATACCGTCGTTCTTGATACGCCGGTCTCGTTAAAAGCCGGGCAACGGTTCAGTGTCGCAATTAAAGCCAGAAGCCCGGGCTGGGATTTCCCGGTAGCCATCGAATACCCGATCCCAGGGTATTCCGGGAGTGCAACTGCATCTGCCCGCCAGAGCTATATCAGCAGCGATGGCAGTTCATGGCAGGACCTGACGAGTTCGCAACCGAATACCAATGTTTGTATTAAAGCCTTCACAACGACATCGGGTTCCCAGGTGACAAAGACTGTATCTCCCTATCCGACACCGGTTTTTACACAATCCGGGACATCCATCACAACGTTGGCTATCCTTAAAAAACTCACAGGCAGCACACAGGTCGTGGGAATCCCGACTCCCGGTATCTTCAGGAACCTGTCCGGTGCATACCAGGCTGTTTCATTACCCGCCCTGCCGGTTTCCCGATCATCTGCCATCAATATAACCAGGCTACAGACCGGAACGGTCGGGACGGGTCATAACACGGTATTCTCCTGGATAAGAGCGACATCTCCCGGGGGAGTTCCCCTTGTTTAACGGATATTTTTCGGTATGGCATTGAGCCAAGAGTTAATACCCTTCTTTTCCAATCTATCTGGTTATACCGGTGCGGATGCCTGAGTGTTCGTCCCCCGGATTCCAGGTACTATGAGGAACAGGATTCGCAGGAAAACCTCGCAGAGTAAGGATATCGGGAGCAACGGCTGCCGGATCTGCCGGAAAGGTGCAAAAATGGTCCTTTTCATTACCGGCACCTGTCTGAGAACGTGCTGGTATTGTCCCCTGTCCCGCGAACGTAAGGGGATCGATATCACGTATGCCAATGAACATCCCGTCACGAGTCCGGATGAAGCGGTACAGGTATCCCGCATCATGAGTGCACTCGGCACAGGGGTTACCGGAGGAGAACCTCTTCTGCACCTGGACCGGGTAATAGAATATTGTGCCCGTCTGAAACAGGAATTCGGAGATGCCCACCACATCCACCTTTACACCGGTACCGCACCCGATAGCGAAACCTTTGGTGCATTGAAAGGACTCGTCGACGAGATCAGGCTGCATCCCCCGGAAGAAGACTGGCCTCTGTTCCTGTCCGGGAGTTACGCAGAGTCGGTGACCATTGCAAAGAGTATGGGGTTTGACATCGGTGTCGAGGTCCCCGCCCTGCCTTCGGTCGGAGAACTTGAACCTGCACTTAAAATCCTGGATTTTTTAAATATCAACGAACTTGAATGGGGCGATACCAATGCAGAAGAAATGCGCGAACGCGGTTATACCCTCGAGGACGGGTACCATAATGCGGTTAAAGGAGCCCGGGAATGGGCATACCGCATCAGCCGGGACGAAAAAGTCCATTTCTGTTCCTCATCGTTTAAGGACTCGGTCCAGCTGCGGAAGAGACTGATAAGGATCGCAAGAAATACCGCCCGTCCGTTTGATCATATTACAAGAGACGGAACAATTATCTATGGAAATCTCGTCCCTGCCGGGACCGATACCTCATGGCTTGGAAATTTATCTCCCGGGTCCTATGAAAACTGCGCCGACCACATCGAGCTCTCATGGAAGATCCTCCATAAGCAGGCTGAAGTCCTTACAGGGGAATGCAGTATTGTCGAACGGTACCCGGACCACGGGATGATCGTAGAGGTGACCCCGCTCTGATGCTTAATTCGTTGTACGGGCCATTGTATGAATCCCGGCTGAGGCGTCAATGCGTTCACCGGCCGAAGCATATCGCGATAATCCAGGACGGTAACCGGCGCTATGCCCGGGAAGCTGGTGTCGACACCACCGGGGGTCACAGGGCAGGAGCAGTTGTCACTGAAAAAGTCCTGGACTGGGCCCGTGAACTTGGGATCAGTCATATGACCCTCTACTCATTCTCTACCGAGAACTTTAACCGGGACCATACGGAGGTGGAATCGCTGTTTTCCCTCTTCAAGGAGAAATTCCTGGCCATCCAAAGCGATGACCGGGTACCCCGGTATGGGATCCGGATCAGGATGGTAGGCGACAGGTCCATGCTCCCGGATGACCTCCTCGCGACGATTGAGGCTGCAGAGCGGGCAACCGAACATAATGCCGGCTTTTTCTTGAATATCGCCCTTGCATACGGGGGCCGGAACGAGATCCTCCATGCCGCCAGGCGTATTCTTGCCAAGGTCTGTGCCGGTGACTGCAGGCCTGATGATATCACGTGCTCAATGGTGGAAGAACACCTGTACGGGAGCCCCGACGTCCCGCCCGTCGACCTGATCATCAGGACCGGGGGGGAATTTCGGACTTCCAATTTTCTCCCGTGGCTTGCCAACGGGCACGAGAGCGCTGTATACTTTTCAGCGCCCTTCTGGCCGAAATTCAGGAAGATAGATTTCCTGCGGGCCGTCCGTGTATATTCCCAGAGAACCGGTTAAGGGAATTTATCGGCCGAAACGCCTGACCCTTGACTGGTAGTCCCGTAATGCACGGAGGAAATCCACTTTCCTCATATATTTCCAGTTGACGTCCGAGAAAAACAGTTCTGAATAGACAGACTGCCAGATCAGGAAGTCGGTCAGGTGGTCCCCGCCGGTTTTAATAACAAAATCGGGGGTGTATTTGAAGGTAAGGAATGTTTCCAGCAGTTTTTCATCGACATCCTCAGGTGAGACCCGGTTACAGGCCATCTGCCTGATGCCGTCCGCGATCTCTTCCCTGCCGCTCTTTCCGATGGCGATTGTCACATGCATTCCCGTTCCCGCTTTTTCGACCTTGTCCCCGTAGAGGAGTGTCAGGTGGGCGATATCGGCGATGTTACGCATGGCGGGGAAAAATTCCTGGAGTGAAAGGGGATCTTTTGTGCTGATATGGTATGTGAGCCCCCCGATGGAGACATTTTCCGGGGTATTGCTGGTTTTTTCCGGTTGGTGTATATTACCACGTCTCCTGGAAACCACTGAGGAGATATCAATACACCAGCGTGTGCATTCTGCGATCTTCCCGGGGGCATCCCGCACTTCCTCCCCGGTGATCATGATGCAGATATTCTTCGGAAGCGTCGTAAACTGCCGTTCAAGAATACGCTCATACAGCCAGTAAAGCATGGTATCCCTCCCTGGATTGTTTTGCGATCCTGGTACGTTTCGGCGGGATCGTGAGCGCACATTCATCGCTGCAGATGCTGAAGTTGTCGCTCTTATCCCCCGGCCTCCTGTATTGCCGTTCGGGAATATCATACATCGTCATGATGCCCATGCAAGCAACTCCTTTTTGGATCGGGTGTTCAGCAGATCGGCTGGCCCGCACCATCCCCGGCGTGCGATGGTGACCCCGAACCGCATGAACGAAAACTCATCATACTGGTGGGAATCGGTGCCGAGGGATATCAGAGCCCCCCGGTCTCTTGCCGGTTTCACATACCTGTCATCAAGGTCGAGGCGCCAGGGAGATGCATTGCATTCGAGAGCGGTCCCTGTTGTAGCGGCAATCTCGATGATCCTGGGCATGTCTATCTCGAATTCCTGTCGTTTGCCGAGGATCCGGCCCGTAGGATGACCGACGATATCCACGTGCTCGTTCTCCATCGCAGTTATAACGCGTCGTGAGAGCGTATCCCGGTCTTCCTTAAGACCCGAATGGACGGAAGCGATCACAACATCCAGGTCAGCAAGTGCCTGGTCCGGGAGACCCAGCGTCCCGTTCGATAAGATATCGACCTCGATGCCATGGAGAATGGTACACCCGGAGCCGTTCCGGTTGACGAGTTCGATCTCGTGGCCCTGGTTTTTAAGTTTCTCTTCGTCGAGACCATGGGTAATCCCAAGACTTGCCGAATGATCGGAACAGAGGAGATATTCATAGCCGAGCTCCTCCCCTTTTTTTGCAAGGTCGGCGATCGTAAGAAACCCGTCACTCCAGCTCGTGTGGACGTGCAGGTCTCCCCTGATGTCAGCCCCTGTTACGAGTCCGGGAAGTTTTCCCTCAGTCGCACGTTCAATTTCCCCCTGGTTTTCCCGTAGCTCGGGGGTGATGTAATCCAGGCCCAGGTAGCGGAACATCTCCTGTTCGGTGGGAAATTCATGAAGCTTTGCATCGGCACGTTCTTCAATGCCATACTCATTGATCTTCAGTCCCTTTGCAATCGCAATCTCGCGGAGCCGGATATTGAAATCCTTCGATCCGGTGAGATAGATCATCATCGACCCGAACTGTCGTTCCTTTGAGAACCTGATGTCCACCCGCTGCCCGAGAACCCTCACCGATGTCCTCCGGTCCCCTTCGTCTATTATCTCATCGGCGACCGTACGGAGACGGGGATTTACCGCGGAGGGAGTTTCCCTTGATACAATGTCGATATCGCCGACGGTACTTTTTCCCCTCCGGTAACTGCCGGCCGCCTCCCATGTCCCCGGAGTCAGGGCACCCGCGACCTTGTTGACTACCGCTTCGGCCTCCAGGCGGTTCATCCGCCCTCCTGCAGAACGGTACAGGGCGATTGCATCGAGGATTGCGGACTCTTTTTTCTCCCCGAAGCCTTTTACAGCCCTTATCCGTCTTCCCTTTGCCGCTTTTTCGAGGTCCTCGATACTCTGGATATTCATCTTCTTCCAGAGAGTCGCCACTGTCTTTGGGCCCACACCTTCGAGTTTGAGGAGATCTATCAGTGCCGGAGGGATTTTCGTTTTCAGCTCCTCGAGTTCACCGCAGGTCCCGGTCTCGACAATATCCCTGACCTTCTTTGCTATCGCCTTCCCGATCCCGGGAACCGCCACGAGTTCTTCTTCGCTCATTTCGGCGACAGGGCCTGCCATGCGGTCTATCGTTTCGGCAGCCTTGTAAAATGCGCGGATTTTGAAGACATTATCACCGGTGATCTCGAGGAGCTGCCCGATCAGGTTGAGTTTCTCTCCGATCTCCCGGTTCAAGACCTCCGTTATGGTGACCCCCGTGTAAATTGTCTGGTTCGTAAAACTATTGGAATAATCCTATATAGTGCATTTGTTCCCGTTATCCGGTTGTCCGATCGTGCAGTGAAGGTACGATGAATTCGTATTCCGGAGGATACCTGAATAA